>JBBQMM010000005.1:0-25704 GCA_038328935.1 Burkholderiales bacterium | reverse complement strand
ACATCCCCAAGTCAACATCAACCTCTTTGGCTTCTTCTTGCCTGGCAGGGAGAGGGAGCAAAAGCAGACCGGCCGCGGTTCGGAGCCGCGCCCATCCAGCCCTGCGGCCAGACGCGGCTGCATGTCGGCCACGACATCGATGGTCTGCACCGCCACGTGCACCGCCACGTGCTTGCGCAAGGCGCCACCGTGTTGCAGCCGCCCTTTGATCAGCCCTGGGGGCTGCGCGAATTCGTGCTGCAGGCGCCGGGTGGCCACCCGCTGGTGCTGGGCGCTGAACAGTCGCCCGTTGAACCACTGAACCGATGAACTGGCCTGCCGTGCGCACAGCGCAGCGGCGTGACGAAGGCGCGCGCGTGCCTCTTTTCGCAGGCGCGCACCGCATCGGCTCGGTGGCGCGCGTGCATCTGCCCGCACTCTCGGGCTGGCCCCGCTGGTTGCAAGTGCAGCCGGCCGCCCTGGTGCTCACCAGCGATGAGCCCACCGCTGCGTTGGCGCAGATCAACGCGGCGCTGCGCGATCGAGGCCTGCTCCGCGGGTGGCGCAACGAACTCTATGCGGTCACCGACCTCGACAGCGGGCACGTGGTGACGCAGACAGAGCGCGCGGCCGCGCGCTTCTGGGGCACGCTGACGAAGGGCGCTCACGCCAACGGCTTCGTGGCCGACGCTGCGGGCCGCCCGACTCACCTGTGGATTGCGCGGCGTTCGCTGACCAAAGCCACCGATCCGGGGCTGCTGGACAACCTCATCGGCGGCGGTGTGCCGGTTGGGCAGACGCCCTGGCAGGCGCTGGTGCGCGAAGGGTGGGAAGAAGCCGGCCTCTCAACGTCGGCAATGGCAGCAGCAACGCCCGGACGCATCATCCGCCTGCACCGCGACGTCGCCGAAGGTCTGCAGCTGGAAGACCTGTACAGCCACGACCTGCAACTGCACGCTGGCGTGCAGCCCCACAACCAGGACGGCGAAGTGGCCGGTTTTGAATGTATGCCCGTGCATCAGGCGCTGGCCTGTGCGGCTGGCAACGAGATGACGGTGGATGCGTCACTGGTGACGCTGGACTTCGCGCTGCGCCACGGCCTGTGCGCAGCGCCCGACGGTGCGGCGCTGCTCATGCGCAGCGGCTGACCGGACCAGCGGCCGGCACGCCGGCTCAGGACAGTTCGTAGCGGTCGGCAGCGGCCAGCAGATCGGCGGCGTAGCCGCGGTCCTGGCTCATGATCTGCCACGCATAGGCGCGGACATCCGCCGCTTCGGCAGCACGGCTGGCGGCGACGCGGCGCGCCTGACGGGCATGGCGCCAAAGCGAAAGACCGCTGGCAATGGTCAGGTACAGCGATGCGGCAAGCGCAGCTCCGCGGGGGGCGACAACGGCGACGGGGACGTTGACGTTCACGGTGGTCATGGTGAATTCCTTGTTCAGCACCGCCATGGTCCGGCGGCAAGACCTGAATAATAGGGTTAACACTGATGCCGTACAACTGAATGTTTTGGATGTAAGGTATTCACCAATCGCATATCAACCGGTCTACGCGCCATGAATTTCCGCACCCTCGACCTCAACCTGCTGCGCGTCTTCGACGCCGTGATGGCCGAAGGCAGCCTGACCCGTGCGGCCAGCAACCTGGCCATGACACAGCCCGCCGTCAGCCATGCCCTGCGGCGTCTGCGGCTGGCCTGCGGGCAAGAGCTTTTCGTGCGACATGCCACTGGCGTGCATCCCACGCCCTACGCGCAAGGACTGTGGCCGCAGGTGCGTAGCGCGCTGGCCGTGCTGCGTCAGGCGCTCGCGCCTGAAGCCTTCGATCCACGCGCCGACGCAGTGCAGTTCCGCATCGCCATGGCCGATGCCACCGCTGCGCTGCTGGCGCCCGCGCTGGTGGCCACCATTGAGCGTGAGGCCGCGCTGGCCAACCTGCGTGTGCAGCCATTGACCACGCGCGACCCTCGCCGGTTGCTCGAGGCCGGCGAGGCCGACATGGCGGTGGGCTACTTTCCCGAGGTCATGGCCGCGCTGCACGCCCAAGGGCCGGACAGCACGCTCAAGCACGCCCGCCTGTACGAAACCCGCTATGTGTGCGTGATGCGCCTGGGGCATCCGCTGCAAGAGCAGGCACTTACTTTGGACAGCTTCTGCGCGGCCCAGCACCTGCTGGTCAGTTTCTCGGGAAAGCCCTACGGCTACGTCGACCAGGCACTGGCCAGCCTGGGCCGGGAGCGCCGCATCACGCTGACGGTGAACCAATTCTTCACCGCGGGCCGCGTGGTGTCACGGTCCGACCTGCTCACGGTGCTGCCGGAGGGCTTCGTCGCAGCCACGGGTTACAGCGCGGATCTGGTGACCCGTGAACTGCCGCTGACATTGGCACCCGTGCATGTGGTGATGTTGTGGCCGCTGCGGCTGGATGCCGACCCGGCACAACGCTGGTTGCGACAACGGGTGCTGGAGGCCGCCGCAGAAGCACAATAAAGCCCGGCTGCCTACGCAGCGCCTTGCGTTTACAGCACCGCAGCCATCGCCGTTGCCGTGCGTTCGACGTTGCCGGTGTTCAGCCCGGCCACGCACAGGCGTCCCGAACGAACCAGATAGACGCCGAACTCCTCGCGCAGACGGTCAACCTGTGCCGCGCTCAGCCCGGTGTAACTGAACATGCCGCGCTGGCTCAGGAAGTAGCCGAAGTCGCGTTCGGGGCGTTTCGCCGACAGCACCGCGTGCAGGCTGCGCCGCATGGCCAGAATGCGCTCGCGCATGGCGGCCACATCGGCATGCCAGGAAGCGCGCAGCATGGGGTCGGTAAGCACGAGGCTGACGATGCCGGCGGCGTGGATGGCCGGGCTGGAGTAGTTGCGACGCACAGTGGCCTTCAACTGCCCCAGCACCAGCTCGGCCTCGGCAGCGTCGGCACAAACCAGACTGAGCGCGCCGGCACGCTCGCCGTACACGCTCATGCTCTTGGAGAACGAATTGGCGACCCAGAAGCGCAGGCCGCTGGAAGCCAGTTCGCGCACGGCCCAGGCGTCTGCCTCGATGCCTTCACCATAACCCTGATACGCCAGGTCCAGAAACGGCAGCAGCGCGCGCTCCTTCAGCACCGGTATCAGCGCCTGCCACTGCGCCTGCGTCAGGTCGACGCCAGTCGGGTTATGGCAGCAGGCATGCAACAGCACCAGGCTGCCTTCGGGCAAGGCGCGCAGCGCGTGCAACATGGCGTCGAACTTCAAGCCTCCAGTGGCCGGGTCGTAGTAGGGGTAGCTGTGCACCTGCAAACCCGCGCCTTCGAACATCGCCCGGTGGTTGTCCCAGGTGGGGTCGCTCACCCACACCGCGCAGTCAGGAAACCAGCGGTGCATGAAGTCTGCCGCCACCTTCAGCCCACCACTGGAGCCCACCGTCTGCAGCGTCGCCACGCGGCGGCTGGCCAGCGCTTCATGGCCGGCGCCGAACAACAAGTCCTGCACCGCCTGGCGCATCGGCGCAGAACCTTCGATAGGCAGGTAGGGCTTGGGCCCGCTTTCGGCCAGCAAACGAGCCTCGGCCTGCTTCACGCAGTCCAGCACCGGGATGCGGCCGGCGTCGTCGAAGTAGATGCCGATGGACAGGTTCACCTTGTCGGCGCGCGGGTCCTTCTGGAAGGCTTCGTTCAGGCTCAGGATGGGGTCGCCGGCGTACGGCTCGAGGTGCGAAAACATCAGTGTCCTTCTTGCTGCTCTTCAAAATATGGGGCTTGCGGGGAAAGTGGCGCGGCGCAGCATCAGACCTGCGCCGCCAGCGCGGTCTCGATGTCCTTGCGCAGGCTCGCAGGGGCGTCCTGGGGAGCGAAGCGCATGCGCACCTGGCCGTCGCGGCCGACCAGGAACTTGGTGAAGTTCCACTTCACGCCTTCGCTGCCCAACAAGCCCGGCGCCTGCGCCTTCAGCCATTGCCACAGCGGATGCGCCTGCGCACCGTTGACCTGCACTTTGCCCATCATGGGGAAACTGACGCCGAAATTGAGCTGGCAAAACGATGCGATCTCGGCATTGCTGCCCGGGTCTTGCGCGCCGAACTCGTTGCTGGGGAAACCCACCACCACGAGGCCGCGGTCGCGGTAATCGGCCCACAGCTGTTCCAGCCCCGCGAACTGCGGCGTGAAGCCGCAGGCGCTGGCGGTGTTGACGATCAGCAGCACCTTGCCTTTCTGGGTGGACAGCTGGGCTGGCTTGCCGTCTATCGACAGCGCCTCGAAGTCATAGACCGTGGCAGCAGGCATGAGCGGTTCCTATCTCTGGAAGGGCGGCTGAAGGGGTAGCAGGCAGCGCGACGCGCCAAGCTCGCCGCAGAATATCAGCCGCGCGCCGACAGCAGCGTCGCCCCTGCAATCAAGGCCCCGCCGAGCGCCAGTTGCGGCGTGATGTGGCCCGCGCCGAGCAACACCGCAGACAGCGACGCAAACAGTATTTCAGTGATCATCACCACCGCCGTGACGTTGGCAGGCAATTTCGAAGCCCCGTGCTGCAGCGCCAGGTTGGAGGCCACGAACAGCAGGCCCAGCGCGAGGCTGATGACGATCCAGCCGGCAGCCGGCTCGGGTGGCCAGGGCGTGGCACCTGCCACCGACAAGAACACCGCCAGCGTGCCCGCGACCAGGACGCCCCCCAGAAACATCGCCAGTGCTCTGGCGCCTTCGGGCTGCGCGGCCTCGCGGCGCAACAGGACGTTGTTCAGCGCAAAGCTGAAGCCACCCAACACGGCCAACCACTCGGCCAGGCTGGCGGGCAGCGGCAGCCCGCCGTCGGCAGGCCACAGCACGACACCCGCGCCGACCAGTGCCAGTGTGACCCGCCCGGCGGCTGCCGCCGTCAAAGGCTCGCGCAGCAGCCACCGCGCCAGCAACACGGCCCACAGCGGCATCAGGTAGAACAGCAGCACCACGCGCACCACGTCACCGATGGTCACGGCCCAGTTGAAGGCTGCGTTCGTGGTGCCGGCGGCCAGCACCAGCACCCACAGCGGGGGTGCGCGCAAGAGTTGACCCCAGGCCGCCGGGCGCCACCAACTGATGCCTGCCACAGCCAATGTGAAGATCAGCACGGTAGCCCACAGGGGGTGCAGCCCCAGTTGCTGCAGCTGTCGCAGCGGCCACCAAGACACACCCCACACGAAGGCGTTGAAAACGAGCGCACCCACCGCCACCCAGCGGGCATGGCCGGTCACGCCAGGCGCAGCACAAGCCACGGCTTTGACCTCAGTGGTGGTCACTGCGTGCGATGACGAGCAGCCGCTGCACCTCGGTGCCGTGCTGCACCAGATTGCGCTGGTGCCAGCGGCGGATGAACTCCATCACGCCGGCGACGATGAGGCCGAACAGCGTGATGGCGACAAAGGCCGAGAGCCCGAAGCGGGTCATGCCCGCATAGAAAGCACCCAGCCCCAGTATGCAGGCCTGCTCGTTGAAGTTCTGCACCGCTATCGACCGGCCGGCACCCATCAGGTTGTGGCCGCGGTGCTGCAGCAGCGCATTCATCGGCACGATCAGAAATCCGCACAGCGCCCCCAGCAGCACCAGGAAAGGCGCGGCCACCCACACGTTGGTCATCACCACCAGGCCGATCATCAGCACGCCCACCACGATGCCCAGCGGAAGCACGCGCACGGCGTGCTCCAGTTTCATCTGGCTCGACGCCACCACGGCGCCGATCACCGAGCCCACGATCACCACGCCGGCCAGGTTCGATGCCTGCGTCGTGCCGTAACCCAGCGCCGCGGCGGCCCAGGCAAACACGATGAGGCGCAGGTTGCCGAAGATGCCCCACAGCAGCGTGGTGGTGGCGAGCGTGATCTGCCCCAGCCGGTCGGCCCACAAGCGCGAATTGCAGTGCGAGAAGTCGCGCACCAGGAACACCAGATTGCTGCTGAACGGCTGCAGCGGCGCCTGGGTGCGCGGTATGTACAGATTGAAGATGGCCGCGATCAGGTACAGGAAGACGATCACGGAAATGGCCGCCTCGGGCGCCGTATCCACGCTGGTTTCGATGACCGGAAAATTGAACGAAAGCAGTGACGGCGCCATGTTCGGCCCCACCAGTTGACCTCCCAGCAGGATGCCCAGGATGATCGAGCCCACCGTCAGACCTTCGATCCAGCCGTTGCCCTTGACCAGCTGTGAAGCTGGCAGCAGTTCGGTGAGGATGCCGTACTTGGCAGGCGAATAGGCCGCCGCCCCCAGACCCACCACGGCATAGGCCAACAGGGGGTGGCTGCCAAAAAGCATCATCAGACAACCCGCCACCTTGATGGTGTTGCTGATGAACATGACGCGGCCCTTGGGCAAGGCATCGGCAAAAGCGCCCACGAAGGGCGCCAGGATGACGTAGAAAAGCGCAAACATGGGCGCCAGTGCGGGCGTCTGCCAGGCCGGGGCCTTGGACAAACGCAACAACTCGATGGCCGCCACCAACAGCGCGTTATCAGCCAGCGAGCTGAAGAACTGCGCCGACATGATGGTCGAAAAACCTTTTTTCATCGAGTCGCGCGCCGCACGTTGGCCATCGTCGGTGTCACGGGCCGCGTGCTGTCTCCATCTTGTTGGGCAGGCCCTGCATTCGAGGGCCGGCGGGTTATAGCACGCAAGTTCGTGCACGCCAGCGCTGGCAGAATGCTTCAATCCCTGCGGCCCGTGGCATTTCACGAAGCCGCGGCACCTGTGCGCCGCGGCCGGCGACCTCTGCCCCTTCAGCGCCATCGGCCTCTTCCCTTGCGCCCCTTCCTTGCGCCCCTTCCTTGCGCCCCGTTCGCCCGAGAGCCTTCAACATGCCGCGCCCGATTCAGGCCCTCATCCATACCCTCGCGCTATCGCACAACCTGGCGCAGGTCCGCCAGGCGCAACCCGACGCGCGGGTGTGGGCGGTGGTGAAGGCCAACGCCTACGGGCACGGCATCGAACGCGCGTTTGAAGGCCTGCGCAGTGCCGACGGCTTCGCCCTGCTCGACCTGGCCGAGGCAGAACGCCTGCGGGCGCTGGGCTGGCGCGGCCCGCTGCTGCTGCTGGAGGGCGCCTTCGAAGCGCGCGACCTGGAACTGTGCTCGCGCCTGAACCTGTGGCACGTGGTGCACTGCGAAGCACAGATCGACTGGCTGGCTGGGCACAAGACAGCGCTGAAAAGCCAGCAAGGGCACCGCGTCTTCCTGAAGATGAACAGCGGCATGAACCGCCTGGGCTTCAGACCCGCCGCTTACCGCAGCGCGTGGGCGCGGCTGTCGGCACTGCCGCAGGTGGACGAGATTTCGCTGATGTCGCACTTCTCCGACGCCGATGGCGCGCGCGGCATCGCGCACCAGGTGGCCACCTTCGAGCGCGTCACGCAAGACCTCGGCGGCGAGCGCAGCTTGTCCAACAGCGCCGCCATCCTGCGCCACGGCGTGCCGCCTTTGCGCAACGACTGGGTGCGCGCCGGCATCGTCTGCTACGGCAGCGCGCCCGATCACCCGGCGCACAACGCTGCTCACTGGGGTCTGCAACCGGCGATGACGCTGCGCTCACGCCTCATCGCCACGCAGCAGTTGCAGGCCGGAGACACCGTGGGCTACGGCAGCAGTTACACGGCGACGACCGATCAACGCATCGGCATCGTCGCCTGCGGCTACGCCGACGGCTACCCGCGCCATTGCGGCACGGGCACGCCGGTGCTGGTGGACGGTGTGCGCACAGCCACCGTCGGCCGGGTGTCGATGGACATGATGGCGGTCGATCTCGAACCGGTGCCGCAAGCCGGCCACGGCGCAGAGGTGACGCTGTGGGGGAACGGCCCGGCAGGCACCGTACTTTCGATAGACGAGGTGGCGCAAGCGGCGGGTACCATCGGCTACGAATTGATGTGCGCCCTGGCGGTCCGTGTGCCGACCAGCGCCGTCGACTGATTTCTGCATCCACAGCCACGTCACCTCAGGAGCGCCACCCCATGGGCATTATCGGAACCATCGTCGTCGGCCTCATCGTCGGGGCCCTGGCCCGGTTTGTCATGCCCGGCGAACAGAAGATGGGCTGGATCCTGACCGGCGCTCTGGGCATTGCCGGCTCGCTGCTGGCCGGTTTCATCGGCCAGGCCCTGGGTTGGTACCGCGCGGGCCAGGGCGCGGGCTGGATCGCCTCGGTCATCGGCGCCGTGATCCTGCTGTACGTAGTTGGCAAATTCAAGGGCAGCAGCGGCGGCGGCACGGCAGCCTGAGCGCCAATCGCTCGCATCGACGCACGGCTGCCTGGCGTTGGCGGCCATGAGTGCACGCTGGTTGCTCGACCCTGGCGAAGTCGACTTCACGGCCATTCGGGCACAGGGCGCCGGAGGGCAGAACGTCAACAAGGTGTCGAGCGCTGCACATCTGCGCTTCGACATCGGCGCCTCATCGTTGCCCGAAGACATCAAGGCTCAACTGCGGGTCTGGCCCGACCAGCGCATCAATGCCGATGGCGTGATCGTCATCAAAGCCCAGACCCATCGCAGCCTGCCACGCAACCAGTCGGACGCGCTGCAACGTCTGCAGGACCTCCTGGACGCAGCCCTGGCGCCCGTGTTGCTCCGCAAACCAACCAAGCCAACCAAGGCTTCCAAGCGGCGCCGCCTCGAAGGCAAAGCCCGCCGCAGCCTGACCAAGACGAATAGAAGGTCTGGGACGAACCCGGATTGATCAGTGTCCGGGGCAAGCTGCTTCGCGTCTCAAGACTTGACGGTCAGCGGGGTGCGCCCGAACACCCTGAGCACGACACCGCTCACGGGCCGAACGCGGAGACTGATCGGCCCGGCGGTGGGCCTAGACCTCGACGTGGAAGTGCTCCGTGCGCCGGGGCGTTGCCCCGCATCATGAAACCTAGGAGCGTGGGCGGCAGAAGGACGTCGGCTGCAACGCGCGAGAAAACGGTCCCATCCGGTACCGCCTGCCGCGCCCAGGGGCCTACCCTGGGCTTGCAGCTCGATACCGAATGGTCCTCGTTTTCGCATGTTTCGCTTCGACGCCTTCTGCCGCACACGCTCCTGGCGGGGCGTCACGGTCAGCAGAGCCGCCCGCGTTGTCACGCTGCCGGAGGTCGTGGATGACGTAACGGGCCCGAGAGGGCAGCATCGCGAATATGGCCAGCTTGGGCTGAATCGCCCCCCCCACACCCAGTTGGCCGTGCCTGCGCGCGGGTAGCGCGTCTCGTCCATGTGCACTACTGGCGCCTGGTCCAGCGTGTCCCTGGCTGCTGCCACAGGCGCCTTCAGCGCCGCCGCTACCTTGCCATGGGCTTGCGAGATGGCGCCAAGGGCTTGCCGCGCGCAGCCACGGCGCCACCGCATTCGCACACAGCCGGCGGTGCGCACTCGTGAACGGCGTCGACCTGTGCTTGGGCACTTGGGCCAGCAACTCGCGAAACACGCCTCGGTGCCCCTTCTCAGCCCCCCGCTTGCGTGTGCTGGCGCGACGCTGTGCGCGGTTAGTGCCAGCAGGGCCATCGGACGAAGGGGCTTGGAAGGATTGCGCGAGTCCAACTTCAGCCGCTCTTGCAAAAGCGCCATCTGCTCGCGGAGCAACGACACCTGCAGCACCAGCGAATCGATCTGCCGGGACTGCGAGTCAATCGTAAGCGTCTCGCCGCCTGCGGCGTACGTCACAGCGCGGGGGGAGGGGCTGAATACGTACCCTGGCTGACTTCTCGTTCCGGCATAGGTGATCGCCCTTTGGCTTTGCCGCTGCTTCGCAGATCAGGCACAAGGCAACATCTCCCCAGAGAAGACCGCACTCCTTCGCTGCACAACCGCCCGATTTACGACACCTTGCCTTGATGACGGGAGTTTCGCGGATTCATGCCCGCTGGCCCTGCTCAGCAGCACCTTCAATCCGGATCTTGTCCATCGGTTTGCAGCTCCGTTCCACGCTGCCGTCCCACACTCGGTCACCCCCATGCGGTTGCGCTCCACTTCATTCGCTGTGATCAACTTACGGCGGAGGTTTGCAGCAAGCGTGCGGCTGTGACGAGCGCGCATAAAAAAACCGGGGCAAGCCCCGGCTTTTTCAACACACAAAGTGTACTGGACACTTTGACCTGAAATCAGGCTTTCCTGCGATTTCGCGTCAGGGCCAGGCCGACCATGGCAATGCCAACCAGTGCGAGGGCCGAAGGCTCAGGAACGACACGGGGAGGCGTGGTTGAATTGTTGAATGAGCCGTTGATCTGGCTACCAGGACCCTGGTTCTGGGGGTAGGCCGCCGACCAAAAAACCTGGGTCGGGTCAAAGCCGATGCCCACGGTTTGCACGATGGTGCCAATCGCCAGAATGCCCAGAGAGTTTGCCCCTGGCGTGCGGCTCGTCACAGTCAGCGTTTCCAGAAACGTGCCCATGGGAGTCGTGAACTCCTTCGTGAACATGTCACCGACCATAACGCCCATCACGGCAGGCATCAACGAGATGGATTGACCACCAACCAAACCGATGTTGTTGGACTGGATGAAGCCGGCGACATTCGGACCACCGTTGGTAATCGTGGCGGCGTTGGTCACGTCACCGGTATTCGCAACGAACGCACCCAGTCCAGCGACGTTGAAGATGGCATCAATGGGAATCGCGGACGCCGATCCAGCGAAAGAGATGGCAACGGCCGCGGCGGCCGCAGCGCTGATACGAGCAAGTTTCATGGTGAACCCTTGTTGAAGCCCACGCAGGATCGCGTGGTTGAAGGGATAAAAGCAAACGCTGTGCCACAAGTGAATTTGTGTTGTCTTTCAAGGACTTACGCTCTGGAACCTACAACGACCATCAGCATCTGTAAAAATTCTCGACGGCACCCACTCCTCAGGACAGCTCCAACCAGTCGGCCGATGCAGGTCTTGCAGGACCCGCCTGCGGTCTGGTCACTGCCGGGACTGTGCCAACAGTTGCCGCACGGCCGCTTGGTCGGGGAATGCCGCGCCAAGGTCACGAAGCGTCTCCAGTTCGGCCCTGGCAGCGGCTCTATTGTTCGCAGCAAGGTGCATGCGAGCCAGACTCAATCGCAGCGGCGCGGGCGATGGCGAAAGCTGCACAGCGCGGCGCAAAGCCGCGGTGGCGTTGCTGTAGTCATTGTTCAGGGCAAAGGCCTGGGCCAAGGTATCTAGCACCTCAGGGACGTTGGGCGACAGAGCGGCCGCACGCCGGGCAATAGCCAAGGCGTTTGGATCTTTTGCTTCGACCAGGATCCACGCCAGATTGTTCAGCATGGCAACGTCTTCGGGCGCAACGACCAGCGCCTGCTCATAGAAGGCCCGGGCCTGAGCCCGATCTCCCGCGTTGTATGCCGTCGCCGCCAGTTGTCGCAGCATCTGGACATTCCCGGGCTGCTTTTTCACGCTTTCGGCAACCGTCCGTCGGGCTTCATCGGCCTTGCCCGCGGCAATCAGGGCCTGAGACAGGCGCGCCAAAAATAGCTCACCGCCCGGCTTGGCCATCGCTGAGCGAAAGGCCGTCGCCGCCTGGTCCCAACGCTTTTCACCCATGTGCACTTCACCTTCAAGCGCAAAACCCAAGGGGTTGGATGGAGCATCACGCTGCAGCTCGCGGCTGGCGGCGAGGGCCCTTTCGGGCTGTTTCTGCAGCAATGCAGCTGACACGGTGAGACGCCTGGCTTCCAGGTTGTTGGGCGCGAAGGCCAGAAGCTGCTGCAGCGCTTTGCCCGCGGCAGCACTGTCATTCATTGACAGTAGCAGCTTCGCTTGCCCAAGGTAGCCCGCCGGTTCGCGCGGCGCGATGGTCGTCAGCTTGACATAGGCGGCGAGCGACTGGCGTGCATCACCCACGCCCATCAGACACCTGGCCAGCGCTTCGTAGAGCAGGGCGTTGTCCGGAATGGCGGCAACGGCATTTCGCGCGGCCTCCAATGCACGATGAAGGTCGCCTGCGGTGTAGTAGCGGTCAATCAGCAGAAGGTGCGCCTTGACATGGCGCGGGTCGGCCCGCGTGGCCCGGTTCAACTCGGCCAGGATGGCTTCAGGCGCTGCGCCGCGGTTCTGTGCCAGCGTGGCCAAAGCGATGTGCAGGTCGGGATTGGACGGATCGCGCTTGACCTGCGCCTCCAGCCGCTGCTGCGCCCTTTCCTTCTGGCCTTCGGCCATATCGAGTGCGGCCAGGTTCAAAACGGATTGCGTGTACTGATCGCCCTTCTTTAGTGCAGCTTCGAAGGACAGACGCGCCTCTGCGTTTCTCTCCATCTTGAGCAGCACCTGGCCCCGAAGGTCGTCCGCCGCTGGCGATATCGGCTGCTTGCGCTGAAGGGATTCGATCGCCTTCAGCGCTGCCGGGTAGTCTTTGCGGGCGATTTGGGCGCCTATGAGCTGCAAGTCCGCTTCGCCGTCGTCGGTCGTGGCAGACAGTTTTTCCAATTCCTGGATCGCGGCGTCGACATTGCCCTTGGCCTCGCTCACCATTGCCAGCGCCAGACGGACAGAACTGCTGTTGCCATGGAGCTTGGCAGCGCGCCCGAACATCTGGTCCGCACCCTTGGGGTCGCCTTGCATCAGCCTGGCCTGGGCTGCAACCAGCAGCACTTCGGGCAAGGGGCTCGCGCTGTCCACCAGCGGCGCCAGCGTGTTCGTGGCCAGTTCCGGCTTGCCCTGCTCGAGGTAGGCGCGTGCCAAGTAAAAGCGCGCAATGACATTGGAAGGTTGGGCCTGCACGACGCGGGCGAGCTGGCTCTCGGCCTGGGCGAAGGACTTGAGCTTTAGTTCGTTCAGGCCTGACGCGAGCAAGCCCTCAGGCAAGGTGGGCGCCAGGTTCAAAGCGGCCTGAAAGTGGCTACGCGCGACCGCATAGTTGCCGTCCAGAAACTGCAGCTGGCCGTCGTAGAGCGACGTCATGTAGGCTTTTGGCGCCACCGTGCGCATGACCTCCAGACCGGCGCGCGCGGCAGGGTAGTCCTTGTTCAACAAATGGATGCCTACCGCTGGTGCCAAAGCATCAAACTTGCTCGGATTGACCTCCAGCGCCTTGTTATAGGCCAGCAATGCCTGTGCGCTGCCCCCGGGAAGCCGTTCATGCAACTGGCCCTTGAAAGCCCAGGCGTTGTCCTGATTGGGTTCGTCCCTGACCAGTTCATCCACCAACTGCATCGCATGCTCGCGCTGGCCTGAGGCATCGGCCAGCCGAGCGCGGATCAGGCGTGTCTCGGGTGTGGCGCCCTTGGACAGCTCCGCGCGAACCAGAGCCTGGCGAGAAGCGGGCAGGTCCTGCATCAGCAAATGCGCCCAGGCTACGGCCGCCTGCAAGCTCGCAGCTACACCCGGGTCTTGTACCGGCAGTGGCGCCACCAGCAACAGCACTTGAGAAGCTTGACCACTGAGCAGCAGGGCATCGGCCAGCGGGCGCGCCAGCTCATCAACCGGGTATTTCAGCTCAAGCGCACGCTTGAATTCGACTGCGGCCGATGGCGCGTCGCCTGCGGCGGCAAATTGCTGACCCAGCAGGAAGCGCGCCTGACCGTTTTTGGGGTCTGATGCAACCGCATTTTTCAGGTAGACCAAGGCGGCTTTCGAGTCCTTGTCCGCCAAAGCCCTATGTGCTGCAGCAATTTCGTCAGGCGCGGACCTTGAACAAGCCGCCACCATGCTGGCCACCAGCAAAAGGACAGCTGCGGTTTGCGCAGTTGGGTTCTTTGGGAAAGACAACACGGCAACTCCAGGAAGGGTTCCGCCCTCTTTGACGCCCCGGCTCAATTCGGGGTGGGCGGGCGGCGATTGATGACGATTGCGGTTGCCGGCGCATTCCGTCCCCGCCCACGGCGCCCGCACCCTCGGGATGGAAGAAGGCCGATTGCCTGCAATTCCAAAGTTCGGAAGACCTGGACGAACCTGGGGACCAGGGAAGTCGGTGCGGGAAGAGCGCCGCCGGCAGGTCCGACGGTTGGCGCGGGATCAGCTTGACACGGCTCTCGCGGTTTTGGCAGATTCTCGATCTAGTTTAGGCGGCTGTTGCAGCGGATGTTGACGCGCTCGACTTTGACGATGCTGACATCTGTCCGGTATTCGGCAAAAAGTGGGGCAACCGCCCCACTTGAACGCCATCGCCCGCAACTGGTGGCGTGGGCTGCAGAAGGCAAGCCCCTGGTGGCTATCCATCTGTCCGCGACAGGCTGGTGCAGTGTTGCCTTCTGTTTGGAACTTAAGTGGGCATTGGCCCGAATGACCTTCTGCTGGCCCTGGGCCGCCAGCAGCACGATCTTCGCGCGCTGCGCAAGCCTGACGCTGGTTCGTTTGGAACGTGACAGTCTCGTCAACTCGCGTTCCCGTTCTTCCGTCAACTCAATCGCCAAGGCAACTCGCAATTGCTCACTCCCATTTCAAACCCAAGTACAGGGTTGAAGGTGGGTAATGCAATTAAGTTCATTCAAGAATAAAACCCTACACCAGGTCCGCCGTTCTACGGCACCACCGTCAGCCTCGCCTGAGGGGTGTTCACCGTATTGCCGAGCGAATCGGTGATCCGAAGGCTTAGCAAAGCGCCGTCATCTGCCAACAGCGCAGGAGTCATGACATACAGGTAGTTGAGGAGGTAGAACCCTGTTCCGCCCAGCGCGGTTTCGGCACCATTGCGAAGCCAGCGCACCTCGAACGGACCAGTTCCTTCAATCGAGGCAGAGAACCTGGCCGTCTCGCCATTGCGCACAGTCACATCCTTGGGCTGGATAGCGATGCTGACGGGTACGAATTGCGCCGCAACCCGCAAGGGAACTGCTGAACTGCTCAAACTTCCCGCAGCATTGGTCACTTGAACCGAAATCTGCGCGTCATGGTCGGCCAAGGTGGCCACCAACGAGTAGCTTGACTGGATAGCCCCAGCAATGGCCACCCCGTTTCTGAGCCACTGGTAAGCGAAAGGTGACGACCCCCCCACTTCGACATCAAAAGTGGCCGTGGCCCCAGCCACGACCGAAACAGTGCTCGGCCCACGGACGAAACTCGGCACCACCGGGGCCGCACTGACCGAAAGTCGCACGACTTCACTGGTGCGCGAGCCCGCCAAGTTTGAAACAACAACAGCGTATTGGTTGCCGTCATCTCCCAAGCTCGACTCCCGCAAGACATAGGTCGCTTGCGTGTCCCCGGCGAGCGGCGCCCCTCCTTTTAGCCACTGATAGGTCGGGCTGCCTGACGCAACTACCGTAAACGTTGCTGGTTGGCCGGCCACCACCGAAACGGGAGCCGGCTGCGCGGAAATGGTCGGCGCAACAGGTACAGGCGGCAACACAGCCAGCACATCGCCACCACCGCCACCACCGCCGCTGCCGCAGGCACCGAACAACCAGGCAAACTGCAGCAGAAACAAGATCTTCAATGTGCGCAAAACTTCAGGATGCATGGGTCCGGCTCCTAACCGACATCGTCGGCCAATGCACACAAGAGACCGCACAGGCCGCACGCAGAATCGATCTCGACAAAGTACATAAATGCCATTTTCTTTGAGTCAGCACGGAGCCTAAGTCAACGCAGGCGCGCGCGCGCCGTCCGGTGGACCGGGCTGGTTGCCCACGCGTGATGTTTGACGCAGGTTTGTCTCCCACAGCCTGCTGTCGCAACAGCAGATGCGCCCACCGACACCAGAACCATTGCTCCTGCTGCGAGGGCTGGCCGTCCAGGGCTGGGTCTGTATCTGCGGTCACCAACACGGTCGGTACACGGCAGTTCTTTCCAATTTCGCTTCGTCAGAAGAATCTGAGGGCGAGTTTTGGCTCCGCAAGCCTGCCAAGCACGTGATATAGATCGAGCCCGGCGATCCTGAAGGTTCGATAGCCGTACGCTTTTCTCAGTGTGACTCTCCATGCGGCGTGCCTCCCCGGCGCGCACCTCGTCCAGCGCCTTGTTGAGCTTGGTCACCATGTGGAAGCGGTCCAGGATGTTCAGCGCTTGTGGGCAGTGCTTGGCGATGACATCCAGGTACGGGTGCCACATGTCCGGGCAGACGAACTCGATCTTGCCGGCCAGCTGCTCACCGATGAGGGTGAAGAACTTCTCGAAGATGTCCTTGGTGCGGTCCCGGCCCACCCATAACAGCCGCACGCAGTCGGCCTCGATCTGATTGCGGGCGCCGGTCTGAATGTGTCGTCTTTCGGCCGGTTTGAACGTGCGTTCTCTTCCTGATCCGTTTTCTTCCGATCACGGTCTCCGACCGTCTTCTTCGGGGCTGCCTTCGTCTTCTTCAGACTTGAGCGTCGGGGCGTGAGGTCGACTTGACCGCCGCGCAGGACCGACTCCAGGAGACGGTTCGATGGCGAAGGCGGGACAGCGTAAGTGCCTGCTTTGCGGGCCATTTTTCCTACCGCTGGGTGACAATTCCCCGGTGCCATTGCGCGCGGACTGCGACTGTGGCAACCAAGACATCATTGACGAGTGCCAGCGGCGCGGCCTGCGCTACCCGCTGCGGCTGCAAAAGCCAGTCAACGACAGACGCATGATCGCGCGGCTGTTCAAGCGCGACGAGTGAACACACACCACCCGTGCGAGCCAGGGCTGGCAGGCTATCGAGGACGAGCTTCGCCTGAGCCGCTGGAGCAGCGCACGCCGCGTGGTGGTGCTGCGCCGACGCATCAGCCGGGCTGCAAAGCTCGGCCAAGACCCCAGGATCCTGCGGCTTGGGGAATTGAGACACCTTGTCGACACTGGCGGCTGCTGCATCGGCGCCGCAATGGGCCCACCACCGGCACCACGCCGGCAGCACCGCGCCCACGGCCACGGCATGCCAACGGGGCGCGCGCCCGGCCGCCAGCCGCCATGCCCGCCACACGCACAATTCAGTCATGGCCAAAACCCTGTACGTTTGCCGCGACTGCGGCGCCAGCCATCCCAAGTGGCTGGGCCGCTGCGCGCAGTGCGGCGCCTGGAACACACTGGACGAAACCCTGGCGGAGCCCGCGGGGCAGCCCGCCACGGCCGGCGCCCAGCGCAACAGCCGCTTTCAGGCCCTCGCGGCCAGCCAGCCGGTGGCCACCCTGTCAGAAATCGACGCGGCCGAAGTCTTGCGCACACCCACCGGACAGGAAGAGCTGGACCGCGTGCTGGGCGGCGGCATCGTCGAGGGCGCCGTGGTGCTGATCGGCGGCGACCCCGGCATCGGCAAGAGCACACTGCTCTTGCAGGCGCTGGATGCGCTATCGGTGCAGATGAAGGTGCTGTACGTCACCGGGGAAGAAAGCGGCGCCCAGGTGGCCTTGCGCGCCCGGCGGCTGGGGCTGGCGGGCAAGGCAGTGCGGGTGGCGGCCGAAATCCAGCTCGAGAAGATTCTGGCCATCATCGATGCCGAAGCGCCGCAGTTCGTGGTCATCGACTCGATCCAGACGGTGTACTCCGACCAGCTCGGTTCGGCCCCGGGTTCGGTGGCCCAGGTGCGCGAGTGCGCGTCGCAGCTGACGCGGGTGGCCAAGACCCGTGGCTGCAGCGTGGTGCTGGTGGGCCACGTGACGAAGGAAGGCGCGCTGGCCGGCCCGCGCGTGCTGGAGCACATCGTCGACACCGTGCTCTACTTCGAAGGCGACACGCACAGCAGCTTTCGGCTCGTGCGGGCGATCAAGAACCGCTTCGGCGCCGTCAACGAGATCGGTGTCTTCGCGATGACCGAGCGGGGGTTGAAGGGCGTCAGCAACCCGAGCGCCATCTTCCTGTCCACCCACAGCGAGCCGGTGCCCGGCACCTGCGTGCTGGTGACGCTGGAAGGCACGCGCCCCTTGCTGGTGGAGATACAGGCCCTGGTGGACAGTGGCGGCCCGAGCCCGCGGCGGCTGAGCGTGGGCCTGGACCGCGACCGGCTGGCGATGTTGCTGGCGGTGCTGCACCGGCACGCGGGCGTCAGCTGCATGGACCAGGACGTGTTCGTCAACGCCGTGGGCGGCGTGCGCATCGGCGAGCCGGCGGCCGACCTGGCGGTGCTGCTGGCGATACAAGGCAGCCTGCGCGGGCGCGCGCTGCCCCGCGGGTTCATTGCCTTTGGCGAGGTCGGCCTGGCAGGCGAGGTGCGCCCGGCGCCCCGGGGGCAGGAACGGCTGAAGGAAGCCGCCAAACTGGGGTTCAGCGTCGCCGTCGTGCCCAAGGCAAATGCGCCGAAAAGACCCATCGAGGGCCTGACGGTGCACGCGGTTGAGCGCATCGAAGAGGCCATCGAGGCGGTGCGCTCGCTGCAGTAGTCGCGGCACGCCCGCCTTGGCATTACCCGCCGTGATCACCCGCCGTGGCATTACCCGCCGTGATCACCCGCCTTGGCATCACCCGCCGTGACCACCCGCCGTGGCACCAACCGCCCTGGCACCACCCGCCGCCGCACGGCCGGCCAGCGCTGTGCAGCCTGCAGGATCAAGAATCTTCGGCCTGCCCCTTGTCATCGCTGTCAACCGCCCCGACGTTACGGTGACGCTGCGGCAAGGGTGCCTGCAGTTCTGGAGGCTCCACGATGTTGCTCAAACGCTTTTCGGTTTTGTGGTCGGTGGTGCGGGGCGACGCCCGGCTGCTGTGGCGCGCGCTGCGCCACCCGCAGGCGCCGGGCTGGTTGAAACCGGCAGCACTGGCTTTGGTGGCGTACTTGATCTGGCCGGTGGACTTGATTCCCGACTTCATACCGGTCCTGGGCGTGATGGATGACATCGTGCTCATCCCCCTGGCGATACGTTTCCTGCTCGGCAAGTTGCCCGGGGCGCTGCGGGCCGATATCGCGCGCTGATCAACAAGCGGGGCAAGAAACGGGGCGACAACCGGGGCGACAACCGGGGCGACAAACGGCGGCTCACGAAAGGCGACGCTCCCGGGCCGTCTGTCTCAAACCGTAGCTGAGGCGACGCACTTCGTTGCCAAGGCGGTAGACGTAGGCCGGCCAGCGCCGAAACCAGGGAAATTTGCGCTTCACGCCGGGCGGCGCCACGATGGTGGAGACGATCTCTTCATCGTGACCGCAGGGCGTGGGCGTCACCAGCCGCACCTTGAGCCCGAAGCGCCATCCCTGGTCGAACACATGGTCGTAGGGCAGGCTCATCGGCAGCAGTTGCTGCAGATAGGCTTGTGCCGCGGTGCGGTTGATGGCGTAGGCACTGCTGCCGGTGCAACGGCTGAGCATCACCGCCAACTGGTGCCCGCTTGCAACTGCAACAAAAGGCTGCGGCGTGCCCGAATGGACGGCCGACAGCTTGCACATGTCCCAGCGGTCGTGATGGCGGGCCAGGCCCATCAGCAC
Organism: Burkholderiales bacterium; assembly: GCA_038328935.1. GTDB lineage: Bacteria > Pseudomonadota > Gammaproteobacteria > Burkholderiales > Burkholderiaceae_C > Rubrivivax. The sequence continues at coordinate 6,517 of JBBQMM010000005.1, read as the reverse complement.
CGCCGGCAAGCTGTCGCGCAGCAAGACGTCGTCTTCCAGCACCAGCGCGAATTCGGCGTCGCTGGCCAGGAAGGCGCGCATCACCTGCACGTGCGACAGATAACATCCCAGCTCGCCCAGCACCGGCGACATGCCGTGCTTGCGACGGTAGGCCGGCTCGTCCAGCAGGGCCCGCTGTTCGTCGGTCATCGAGCGCGCGTCGACCGCTGCCAGGCGGTGAAACGGCAACCCCAGGCGCCCCAGTTGCGCCGTGATGCGCGCCAGCCGCTCGGGCGCGCGGTCCAGATTGATCACCCATGTCTGAAATCCCGTCATCGTCCAGATTCTCGCCCAGCGCCCAGCCCGTAACGAAGCCTGGAGGCGGGCGATGAACGCGGCCGTGGGTTGGGCTCTGGCCGTCGCCGCCGTGGCGGCCGGCTATGTCTCCTACGGATGGCCGGGTGTGCTGCTGGCGCTGAGCGTGGTGGTGTTCTGGCTGCTGCTGCAGTTCAGCCGCGCGATGCGTTTGATGCGCCAGGCGGCGCAAAAGCCTATAGGCAGCGTGACGAGCGCATTGATGCTGCAGACCCGGTTGCGTCAGGGCATGTTGCTGAACGATGTGCTGAAGCTCACCGGCAGTTTCGGCAGCCGTGCGGCAGCCGAAGCCGCCGACGAGAAACCCGCCGACAAAGAGGTCTACACCTGGGCCGATGCGGGCGGCGACGCGCTGCAGGTCACGCTGGTCGACGGCAAGGTCACGGCGTGGGAATTGCAGCGCGCGCCGGCGGCCGTGCCGTTGGCCGAACCGAGCCCCTAAAATCGTCTGCTGACGGCTCAAGCAGCCCCAACCGGCGCAGCCAGCGCCCTCGAACAAGGAAATACCCCATGTCGATGTCCGACCGCGACGGCAAGATCTGGATGGACGGCCAATTGGTCGAGTGGCGCGACGCCAAGATCCACGTGCTGACCCACACGCTGCACTATGGCTGCGGCGCTTTCGAAGGCGTGCGCGCCTACAACACCGCCCAGGGCACGGCCATCTTCAGGCTGCAGGAACACACCGAGCGGCTGTTCAACAGCGCCAAGATTCTGCGCATGAAGATCCCGTTCACACCCGAGCAGGTGATGGAAGCGCAACTCACGGTGGTGCGTGAGAACAAGCTGGAGAGCTGTTACCTGCGCCCGCTGGTGTGGATCGGCGACCAGAAGCTGGGCGTCAGCCCCAAAGGCAACACCATCCATCTGATGGTCGCCGCCTGGCCCTGGGGCGCCTACCTGGGCGAAGAGGGCCTGAAGCGTGGCATTCGCGTCAAGACCAGCAGCTACACGCGCCACCACGTCAACATCACGATGACGCAGGCGAAGGCGGTGAGCAACTACACCAACAGCATCCTGGCCAACATGGAAGCCACCGACGAGGGTTACGACGAAGCCCTGCTGCTGGACCCCAGCGGCTTTGTCAGCGAGGGCGCGGGCGAGAACCTGTTCATCATCAAGAAGGGCGTGGTCTACACGCCCGACCCCAGTGCCGGCGCGCTGAACGGCATCACGCGCGACACCATCTTCAACATCTGCCAGGACCTGGGCCTGAAGCTCGTTGAACGGCGCATCACCCGCGACGAGGTGTACATCTGCGACGAGGCCTTCTTCACCGGCACGGCGGCCGAAGTGACGCCGATCCGCGAGCTCGACCGCATCGAGCTGGGAGCGGGCAGCCGCGGCCCCATCACCGAAAAGATCCAGGCCGCGTTTTTCGACATCGTCAACGGTCGCAACCCCAAGTACGCCAGTTGGTTGACGGCGGTGGGGGCACGGTGATGAGCACCAACGCCCACCCGCCGTCCACAGCAGGCCCGGGCTTGAAGGGCGCCGTCGAACTGAGCGCCGCCGACCTGCTGGGCAACGGCAGCACTTTCTGCCCCAACCCGCGCATGGCCTTGTGGAGCAACCACCCCAAGGTTTTCATCGATGTGGCCACCACGGGTGAAGGCCGCTGCCCTTATTGCGGCACGGTGTACAGGCTCAAGGCTGGCGAACACTTTCACGGGCACTGAAGCAGGCCGAACGCTGCGTGCACCCCCCGTTTGAGGGGTGCAACCGCCAGAGTCAGGGCCTTTGCCGTGACCTTTGGATAGCATGTCGGGCACCCGCAGCTGCCTATGAACAGGGCCTCCATGAGCATCCGACCTGCCAGTACCGGCACCTCCTACGACTACACGGCGAAGACCCGACGACGCCAGCTTTCAGGCTGCTCGGCCCTGCTGGCCCAGCTTTGCCTTTCGACGGCAGCCCACGCAATCACTGCCAGCACCTCCACCACCGCGTTCAAGAACGTGGACGAAGGCGTGCAGTTCGCGCCCAGCTGGGTGCTGTCGGCCAGCCACGTCGGCTTTACGCTGGGCGGAACCTACAGCAACGGCCATGGCTCAGCGCTGGTCGATGCGGTCTACACGCCACCGGGCGCCGGCTTTCCGAACGACGACATCAAGCTCGTGCATCTGGCCACGCCCATCGTTGCGGCGCCTGTGCTGAGCTTGTCCGACACGCTGTTCAGCCAGACAGCACTCAACCTGCTGAACCCGAGCCTGAATATCGATGTCACGCTGACGAGCAACAGCAACAACATCCCCGGGCCCAGGAGCTACGCCTTCGGACAAGTGCGCGAGTTTGCCAACACGCTGCTCGATGACCACGACAACAACGTCAACACGCCCCCGCTGCTGCGCACAGTGAACTGGTTCATCGTGCACCAGAACATGTTTGGTGCACCCTATGTGCAAGGCGGCGACAGCGGTGGCGGCCTGTTTCTGGGCCACGTGACGGACCACACCAGCCCGCTGATGGGCATTGCGTCGGCCTTGCTGAACAACATCAATGGCGCCAACAGCTTCGCGTCGGGCTATGTCAGCGTGGCGAGCTACCGCGGCTGGATCGACGCCACGATGTTGGCCGACGCCCGTGACAACCAGTTCGCCCAGTGGGTGAGCACCCCCGTGCCCGAGCCCGCGACCTGGGTGCTGTGGCTGTCGGGCGCCGCCATCCTGGCAGCCACGGCGAAGCGCAAGGCCTGAGCTTCCCTCAGGGCAGAACGAAGACCACCGCCGAACGTGCGGGCACGCCGACCGCGCCGGAACGGGGCTCCCAGCGCGCTTGCTCCACAACGCGCCTGTCGGCCGCCACCGCAGCAAGATGTACCGGGTGCAACTGAAAGCGCTTGCCATGCAAGGTGGGCAGTTGCAACGTCTCGGCCTGCTCGCCGCTGTTGATCAGATACAACACTTCGCCAAAGCCCGCTCCCGCCAGGCCACGGCCGTCCAGGTGGCCCACCACCACCGTGGGGTGCTGGTCAGGGCCGGTGTTCAGCAAGCGCAGGCGCTGCTGCACGGCCTGCGCGGTGGGCAGGCGAAAGAGCATCGAGCTGGCGCGGATCTGCAGCAGGTCCAGGAATGCATCGCGCGTGAACCGGATGTGTTCGGGCCGCGGCTTTACTGCAGGGTCGGCCAGCAGCGGCTTGAGCGCAGCCCACAGCGGCTCGTTTTCTGACCGCGGCGGCAGTCCGGTACCCCAATAGTTGTCTTGCAGCGTCCAGTCCAGGCGGTTGAACCAGTCGCCGCTGTCGTAGCTGTTGCGGTCGCCGTTCTTGCTGCGCAGGATTTCACTGCCGGCATGGAAATAGGCCACGCCCTGGCTGAAAGCGGTCAGCGCCAAGCCCAGCACCTGCACCCGGGCGCGGTCTTCAGCGCTGGTGCTGCGCGGCAGCTTCAACGCGTGGCTGTCGAACAAGGTCTGGTTGTCGTGGTTCTCGATGTAGTTGACGACCTCGCCGGGCTGGCTGGCGTAGCCAGCACCCTGGCCCGCGTAGTCGATGGCGTGCAGGGGCCTGGTGGTGCCATCGTGCGTGGCCATCGTGTAGTTGCGCAGCGTGCCGGCCAGGCCCACGCGCACCAGGTCGGCCGCGCGCAGCAGTTCCGTGCGGTCAGCCGGTGGGGCGCGTGTGCCGTTGGGCGCAAAGTGCAGCCCGTTGAGCCAGCCCTGGCGCTGCTGGGTCTGCTGCGCGTCGTCGCAGCAGCCACCGCCGCGCGCAGCATCACGCGCGCGGTCGCTGAAGGTGCCGATGCCGCTGCCGTTCAGGCTGGCCTGCGAGGCCTGAACGAAGCGCAGGCCGTCCTTCACTTCACCGAAGTTCCAGCCTTCGCCGATGAGCTGGATGTGCCGGCCGGCTGCTGCGTTCACGGCCTTCTGCAGGCGCAGCATGGCGCTGCGCGGCTGGTGGCCCATGAGGTCGAAGCGAAAGCTGTCGATGCGGTGGTCGCGCGCCCACACCACCGCCGAGTCGATCATCAGCTTGGCCATCATGCGGTGCTCGGTGGCGGTGTTGGCGCAGCAGGTGCTGGTCTCGACGTCGCCGCGGGCGTTCAGCCGCTGGTAGTAGCCGGGCACGATGCGGTCCAGCACGCTGTGCGCCGCCTGGCCTGAAGCGCTGGTGTGGTTGTAGACCACGTCCATGCCCACGCGCAGGCCGGCGCGGTGCAGCGCCTGCACCATGCTGCGGAACTCGCGGATGCGCACCGCGCCGTCGGCGGCATTGCTGGCGAAGCTGCCTTCGGGGGCGGTGTAGTGCAGCGGGTCGTAGCCCCAGTTGAAGCAGTCGCCGCGCGCCTGCGCCATCACCAGTGCTTGTTGCTGCTCGCTGTCGGGCGGCAGGCCCGGCGGCGGCGTGGGCGTGGTGCAGCCCGCTTCAGGCACCGTGGCGAGGTCGAAGACGGGGAGCAGATGCACATCGGTCAAGCCCGCTTTCGACAGCGCCTGCAGATGCTTCATGCCGTCGCTGCCGGCCTGCGCAAAGGCGGTGTATTTGCCGCGGTGCGGCGCGGCTACCGTCTGGTCGCCGATGGAGAAGTCGCGCACATGCAGCTCGTAGATCACGAGATCGGTGTTGTGCTTGACGCGCCCTGGCCGCTGATCGCGGTTCCAGCCTGCTGGCTTGAGCGCAGCGTCGTCGAGATGGCCGATCCAGGTGCGGCGCGAATCGGTGTTCAGACTCAGCGCATAGGGGTCGGTGACGCGGTTGCGCACCAGCCCGACCGTGGGCACCCACACATCCACCAGATAGGTATAGGTGTGTCCGCTCAAGTCGCGGGCCAGCTTCGATTGCCAGATGCCCGTGTGGGCGTTCAGCCGCAGCGGCAGCACGGCCTGGGCTGGTGCGAAGCCGTCGGGGTGCAGACACAGCCAGACACCTTGGGCCGTGGGGGCCCAGAGCTTGAAACCGGTGTGCACAGCCGCAGCGCGCCGCTGCACGCTGGCGCCGAGTGCGGTCTCGCTGGCCGCGTCGGCATACAGCGCATCCAGGGCCGCCGCGTGTTGCACCCGCGTGGTCTGCAGCACCAGCCCCTGCGCGTCTTCCTGCACCAGTACCAGCTGGCCCTGGTGCAGCCGCTTCAAGAGTGGCCGGTCGGCCGCGCCGACCGTCAACAACGCGCCCTGCGGGAACCAGCGCCAGCGCTGGGCCAGCGCGGCCGGCAGGGCCTGCGCGTGGCGCTGCAGGACCAGGGCGCCGTCGGCTCCGCTGGCCGGCTGGCCCGGTTGTGCCGTGATGCCGCCCTGCGCCGCATGCAGCAGACGAAACCGGGCACCTGGGGCATCAGCGGCCAGGCCGCCCCAGCGCAGCAGCCGGTCGTTCAGCCACGCGGCGCTGGCGGGGAGTTGCGCCGTCGCCGCCGGCAAGGGCTGCAACACGGCCTCGTGCGAGCCTTCGTGAGCGGCGTTGCAGGCCGTGACATCGGGCGGCGGCAGCGCGGCCCAGGCAAAGGCGGGGGCAGCGATCGCGAGCGCACCCACCCAACGCCGAAAAGCCGCGCCGTTGACGCCTCCGCTTTGCATGGGTTTTGCATTCATGGCGCCATGCTACCGAAGTAAAACTACAAACAGCCTCCGCACAAACGATGCCAGCAACGGCGTTCAGCGTCCCCATTTGTCAGTCAGGCCGCCAAACTTTGGTGCCCGCAGCCGTCCACATCACGACAACGCATGCACAGCCAAAGCGCCGTAGTTGAACTACATTGCAGCGCTGTTGCAACCCGCTTCAACGGACTCACCATGTCTATCTGCAGACCCCTCCTTGCCGTGCTCGGCTTGCTGCTGACGCCTTGTCTCAACGCCCAGCCCAACCGCGTGCAACCCACTGTGCCAGCGGCTGCACCCATCGACACCCGCGCTGTCGCACAGGCCGTACGCAAGAGCCCGTTGCCCGCCGACTGGCACCACGGCGTGTTCATGGAAATCTTCGTGCGCGCGTGGAAAGACAGCAATGGCGACGGCATCGGCGACTTGAAGGGACTGACGCAGACGCTGGACCATCTGAAGGGCCTGGGCATCCGCGGCATCTGGCTGATGCCCATCACCAAGAACGCCGACGGCGACCATGGCTACGCCACCACCGACTTTCGCGACATCGCACCCGAGTACGGCACGCTGGCCGACTTCGACGAGCTGATCAGGCAGGCGCACCGGCGCGGCATCGGTGTGGTGATGGATT
>JBBQMM010000004.1:0-25717 GCA_038328935.1 Burkholderiales bacterium | reverse complement strand
GGGCCTGTGGCTGTGGCTGGGCTACGACGTGGGCAAGGGCAGCGGCTGGATGCACGCCAAGCTCTTGCTCGTGGTGGGCGCCATCGGCTATCACCACATGTGCCGTCTTCTGCTGCGCAATTTCGAACAGGGCGGCAACCGCCGCAGCCACCGCTGGTTCAGGGTGTTCAACGAGATGTCGGTGTTGCTGTTTGCCGCCACCGTCGTGCTGGTGGTGGTCAAGCCCTTCTGAGGCTGCGACCCCAAGTCCGTGCCAGCAACCCGTCACTGGAGCTCGGCTGTATGGCTGGCACTGAGCTTTGCAGCGCTGGTGCTGTACGCCAGCCTGTATCCGTTCGAAGGCTGGCGCTGGCCGCCGGGGCAAAGCCTGCGGGTGTTGCTGGTGCTGCCGAGTTCGCGCTATCACGATGCCTTCGATGTCTGGGCCAACCTGCTGGGTTATCTGCCCGTGGGCGGGTTGCTGACCGTGGCCGCCCGGCGCAGCGGCCTGTCCAGCCGCGCCTCTCTGGCGCTGGCGCTGCCCGGCGGTGCACTGCTGTCCTACAGCTGCGAGGTGCTGCAGCACTTCGTACCCGGGCGTGTGCCTTCGCTGGACGATCTGGTGATGAACCTCGCGGGCACTGCAGCCGGCACCTTGCTGGCCCTCGGGGTGCACAGCCTGGGCTGGGTCGACCTCTGGCAGCGCTTTCGCAACCGCTGGTTTGCGGGCGACGCCGCCTTTGCGCTGGCCCTGCTGGCGTTGTGGCCGGTGGGCCTGCTGTTTCCGAGCCCGGTACCGTTGGGGCTGGGCCAGGTGGCTGAGCGCTTGCGTGAATCTGTGGCCATGCTGCTGGTCGACGTGCACTGGGCCGAAAGTGTGCATGAGCTGGTGGCAGCACCGCCGCAAGGCTCGGCGCCGTTGGGAGCGCTGGCGCAACTGGTCATCGTGGCCCTGGGGCTGCTGGCGCCCTGTCTGGTCGCCTACTCGGTGGTCGCACCCGGTTGGCGGCGGCTGACACTGGCGGTCGGCGCATTGCTGGTGGCCTGTGCCGGCATGACGCTGTCGACGCTGCTGAATTTCGGCCCTCGCCATGCATGGGCCTGGGCTTCGCCGCAGACGCTGATGGGGCTGGCCGTGGGTGCCGTGCTGGCCCTGGCGGCGATGCCGATCAACCGGCGCTTGGTGGCCGGGGTGGGCCTGGTGTGCCTCACCGGGTTGGTGGTGGGTGTGGCCCACGCGCCGGCCAACCCCTATTTCGCGCAGAGCCTGCAGGCCTGGGAACTGGGCCGCTTCGTGCGCTTCCACGGCATCGCCCAGTGGGTGGGTTGGCTGTGGCCGTATGCGGCCATGGCCTGGCTGCTGGCGCGGCTGGGTCAACGGGGCTCGCAAGCCCTGTAATCAAGCTCGGCCCAGCAGCGCAGGGCCCGGCTCGGAGCCCGGGTCGGAGTCCGGCTCAGAGCCCACAGCTCAAAGCCCGGGGCGGTGCGCTACCTACAATTGCTCACATGAGCTACTACAAGCACCACATCTTCTTCTGCCTGAACGAACGCAGCAACGGCGAAGCCGCCTGCGCCCAGCATGACGCGCAGGCCGCCTTCGACCATTGCAAATCGCGCGTGAAGGCGGGCAAGCTGGCCGGCCCCGGCGGCACACGCGTCAACAAGGCGGGCTGCCTCGACCGCTGCGCCGGCGGCCCGGTGGCCCTGGTCTATCCCGAGGGCACCTGGTACACCTACGTCGACAAGGAAGACATCGACGAGATCGTCGACAAGCACTTGAGGCATGGCGAAGTGGTGCAGCGCCTGCTGCTGCCGCCAGACGTCGGCCGATGAAGACGGCCACCCAGCGAACCACCATCGCCGGCCCGGCCGGCGCCATCGAATGCGCGGTCGACAGACCGGCCGCCGGAGCCAGCCACACCGGTACGCTGGCCTTGCTGTGCCATCCACACCCGCTGCACGGCGGCACCATGGACAACAAGGTGGTGCAGACGGTGGCGCGGGCGCTGGTGCAGCTGGGATACACCACCGTGCGCTTCAACTTTCGCGGCGTCGGCGCCTCCGAAGGCAGTTGGGGCGAAGGGCCGGGCGAGATCGACGATGCAGCTGCGGTGCTGACCGCGCACCACCACAGCGGGCAGGCACTGGTTTTGGCAGGATTTTCCTTCGGCGGTTATGTGGCCACGCAGCTGGCGGCGCGGCTGGCCACGGACCGCGAAAGCGCAGCCCGGCGCCTGGTGCTGGTGGCGCCTGCAGTGCTGAATTTCACAGCAGCGCCGGTGCCTCCCGACACGCTGCTGATCCATGGTGAACACGACGAAGTCGTGCCGCTGCAGGCGGTGCTCGACTGGGCGCGGCCGCAGCAGTTGCCCGTCACCGTGCTGCCCGGCGCAGGACACTTCTTCCACGGCCAACTGCCCGCCCTGAAACAGATCGTGCTGCGTGCTTTTGCAGCTCCCGTCCCGACACCTTGACCCTTGCTGCTTCTCCACCACATGAATCGACTCTTCATTGCTCTTTTGGCCACTTTGCTGACGGCCCTGGCAGCTGTCTCAGCCCGTGCCCAGGCGCCGCAGCCACCCGAGATTGCGGCCCGCCAATACCTGCTGATCGACCTGGCCAGCAACCAGGTGCTGGCCGAACGCGCGGCCGACGCCCAGGCCGACCCCGCTTCGTTGACCAAGCTGATGACCGCTTACCTCGTGTTCAACGCGGTGCGCGACAAGAAGCTGGCGCTGGATCAGCCCATCGCGGTGTCTGAACGCGCCTGGGCCGAACGCAAGGGTGGCGGTTCGCTGATGTTCATCGACACCACCATGCGGCCCACGGTGGCCGAACTGATGCGCGGGCTGATCGTGCAAAGCGGCAACGACGCCGCCGTCGCGCTGGCCGAGGCCGTGGGCGGCACGCTGGACGTCTTCGTCGCCAGCATGAACCGCCAGGCACAGGCCTGGGGCTTGAAGAACACGCAGTTCAAGAACGTCAGCGGCCTGACCGAGCCCGGCCACTACAGCAGCGCGCGCGACGTGGCCACGGTGGCGGCCCGGATCATCAACGAGCACCCGACTTACTACGCGATGTATTCACTGCGCCAGTACACCTACAACAACATCAAGCAGGACAACCGCAACATGCTGCTGGGCCGTGACCCCACGGTGGACGGCATGAAGACGGGCTACACCGAAAGCGCCGGCTACTGCCTGGTGGCCAGCGCGGTGCGGGAGACACCGGCCGGCCCGCGCCGCCTGCTCAGCGTGGTGCTCGGCGCTGCGTCCCGCGAGGGCCGCGCCAACGAAAGCCAGAAACTGCTGAACTGGGGCTGGCAGGCCTGGGACGCGGTACGCTTGTTCGAAGCCGGCAAGCCCGTGACCACGGTGCCTGTGTGGAAGGGAGAGAGGAAGGAAGCCAGGCTCGGTGCACCGGGCGCCTTGTTCGTCAGCGTGCCCAAGGGCGAAGGCGACAAGATCAAGACGACGGTGGAACGTACCGATCCGCTGCTGGCGCCACTGACGGCGGGCCAGCAGGTGGGCACCATCAAGGTCACCACCGCCGGCGGCAGCGCCATTGCCAGCGTGCCACTGGTGGTGCTGGAACCGGTGGCGTTGGCCGGCATCTTCGGGCGTTCCTGGGACGCCATCCGGTTGTGGATCAAGTAGCCGGGTCGATCCGGCACCGCCGGCCGGTCGCTGTGCACAATCAAACCCATCCAACTCCGGACCGCCCGACCCGGCCCTGCCCACCATGAACGACAACCTGTGCATCCTCAACGGTGAAACACTGCCACTCAGCGAGGCCCGCATTCCGGTGCTCGACCGAGGCTTCATCTTCGGTGACGGCATCTACGAGGTGGTGCCGGTTTACGGCAGGCGGCTGTTCCGTTTCGACGCCCACCTGGCGCGTTTGACACGCTCGCTGACCAAGGTGCGCATCACCAACCCGTACTCCGCTGAACAGTGGTTGACGCACTGCCGCGCGCTGGTGGCCGCGCACCCTGAAGCCGACCAGGTGGTGTACATCCAGGTCACGCGCGGCGTGGCGCCGCGTGACCATGTGATGCCGGTGGGCGTGACGCCCACCGTGTTCATGATGAGCAACGCGATGAAACACCCCAGCGCCGAGCAACGCCACAAAGGCGTGGCCTGCACCACCGCGCGCGATTTTCGCTGGGAGCGCGGCGACATCAAGAGCACCAGCCTGCTCGGCAACGTGCTGGCGCGCCAGATCTCGGCCGACCACGGCACCCTTGAAACCATCATGTTCCGCGACGGCTACCTGACCGAAGCCGCCGCCAGCAACGTGTGGATCGCGCACGAAGGGGCGCTGCTGGGCCCGCCGAAGAGCGACCACGTGTTGGAAGGCATCCGCGTCGAACTGCTGCGTGAACTGTGTTTCGACTGCGGCATTGCCTACAACCTGCGCCCGATCACCGAAGCCGATGTGCGTGCAGCCGACGAAGTGATGCTCAGTTCGGCGACCAAACAAATCCTGCCGGTGACCCAGATCGACGGCGAGCCGGTCGGCCACGGCGCGCTGCGCGGCAAGCCGGGCCCGGTGTACGCGCGGCTGCACGAGGCCTATGAACACGCCAAGCTGTCGATGTCGATCTGAACGACCCCGCGCACGACAAGCCCATGGCCCCGCTCTCGCCACCGCAGCCGCCCTCTTCGGCACCATCTGCGACACCCGCTGCGGCGCCCAGCCTGATCGAATACCCGAGTGCGTTTCCCATCAAGGTGATGGGTGCGCAGGTGGACGGCTTCGAAGCCGCGATGGTGGCCATTGCCGCGCATTTCGACCCGGCCTTCGACGCCACCACCATCGAGCGCCGGCCCAGCAAGGGCGGCAACTACCTGGGGCTGACGCTCACCGTCACGGCCACCAGCCGTGAACAGCTGGACGCGTTGTATCGCACGCTGTCCACGCATCCGCTGGTGAAGGTGGTGCTGTAGGTCGCCGCTGCGCCGCAGCGGCAGCTGCGGCCGACGTGACCGGCCGTCCGGCTGTCTCAGCCGCTCAGCCCATCGGCCACTCGGTCCATCAGCCACTCGGCCACTCGGCCACTCGGCCACTCGGCCACTCGGCCACTCGGCCCATCAGCTGCTGGCAGCCGAGCCCGCCGCGTCCAGCTCCTTCACTTTGGCCGGCGCAGCATCGTCACCCTGCGCCGCCGCGGCGGCGTACCAATAGCGTGCCAGCCGCCGGTCGGCCGGTATGCCCTCGCCTTTTTCATACATCGAGGCCAGCAGGTACATCGCCCCCACGTCCCCGGCCTTGGCCGCTTCGCGAAACCAGTGCGCGGCCTGAGGGCCGTCTTGTGGCCGGCCACGACCCAGGTAGTGCGCCGTGCCCATCGCCACCTGGGCGCTGACGCTGCCGCCCGTGGCAGCCAGCGCATACCAGTCATGTGCCTGCTGGAGGTCGCGACGGCCCAGTGCCCCTGTCTCCAGAGCCTGCCCCAGGTCGTGCTGAGCAGTGACGAAACCAGCACGTGCCGCGCGCTCCAGCCAGCGCCGCGCCAGCGCAGGGCTGGCTCCGGGCAACTCCTTGCGCAGGTGCATCACGGCCAGGTTGTATTGCGCCACCGGCACGCCCTGCTGTGCCAGCCGCTCGAAGGCCCGACGCGCGGGCTGCAGGCGGCCCGCCTCGTAGTCCAGCAACGCGCTGTCGACGCGCGCCTGCACGGCAGCCGGCAGCGGCTCGGCGGCCCAGGCCGGCGGCACTCCAGCCAGCGCCGCGAGTACCAGCGCCGCGAGTACCGGTGCCGTGAGCATCAGCGCCGCGAGCGGGGGCTTCACGAACATCGCCGCCCACCCCACTTTGGGCTTCGCGGCAGTGTTCAGACCGACCCGCACGGCCCACCTGCGTGAGCCCCCGAGTACCACCCACCGGGTTTCGTTCCGCATGCCTTTTCCTCCCTGCCGCCGCCTGCGCTCACCAGCCTGTGCGGGCGGCCACGGCCACACAGCTCGGTCGAGCACGATAGCCTTTTCTGACAACGGGCGCGCGCGCCGGCGCCCTTGCGGTCTGCCCCTTCGGCGTCGGCACCCGGGCCATGGTGAAATGCCGATATGGCCACACGAACCAAGCTCAGCGTCAAACCCTCGGCCCAGCCGCGCGATCCGATGCGGCCCCGCGTGCGCGCTGCCACGGCACCGAAAACCAGCAAGCCGCCCTCACCCACTGCACGACCCGCTGCCCGACAAGCGCCACCCACGATCGACCAAGCAAGCGACCGAGCAAGCGACCGGGCAAGCCGCGAAGACAGCCGCCCGCGCGGCCCGGACCGGCCGCCGTCCGCGGCTGCCAGACCACCCGCAAGACCACCGCAGCGCGACGCCGAACCCGGCCACCGACGGTCAGAGCCACCGCCTCGCCAGGCGCCACGCACGGGTTTCGGGCCTCGACCACCGGGCGCCCCGAGCGAACAGCGGCGTCCCGCACCGGCCCGACCACGCCCCGACGCTCGGTACCCCGCCGCCGCGCCGGCTGAACCCAGGCCGCCGGCAGCCCACCGCCGGCCCGAGAGCGCCGCTGCACCGCGCCCTCCAGCCCAGCCCCCTGCCGCCCCCGCCGCCCGCGCAACCCGCCCTACAGCGCCTGCCAGCATCAGCCCAACCGGGGTGCGCATCTCCAAGCTCATCACCGAACGCGGCCTGGCTTCACGCCGTGAAGCCGACGACTGGATCGCCGCCGGCTGGGTGAGCGTCGACGGCAGGCTCGCCGAACTGGGCCAGCGTGTGGCCGTGCACGCCGTCATCGACATCGACCCGCGCGCCAAAGCCGAGCAGGCGCGCATGGTCACGATTCTGCTGAACAAGCCGGTGGGCTACGTCAGTGGCCAGGCCGAAGACGGCCACGAGCCCGCCGTCACGCTGCTGAAGCCGGAAAACCGCTGGCCCGGCGACACTTCCCGCATCAACTTTCATCCCGGCCACCTGCGTCATCTGGCACCTGCAGGCCGACTGGACATCGATTCCACCGGGCTCATCGTCTTCACGCAGGATGGCCGCGTCGCCAAGCGGCTGGTCGGCGACCAGACGCGCGTGGAGAAGGAATACCTGGTTCGGGTAGCCCTGCTGGGCGAGGGCACGCTGGCCGAGCTGGACCTGGGCCGGCTGCGCCAGGGCCTGTCGCTGGACGGCATCCTGTTGCGGCCGGCCCAGGTGAGCTGGCAGAACGAGGACCAGTTGCGCTTCGTGTTGCGTGAGGGGCGCAAACGGCAGATTCGCCGCATGTGTGAACAGGTGGGCCTGCAGGTGCTGGGCTTGAAAAGGGTGCGCATCGGCAGCGTGCCGCTGGCGCAACTGCCCAGTGGGCAGTGGCGCTACCTGCGTGACGACGAACGGTTCTGACTGTGAGCCTTTCGCTCCCGCCCGCTCAGCACCCGGGCAGGTAACGCAGCGTGCAGCCCAGCGCGCCTGCCTCAGAGGCACCAGCCACCAAGCTGGCGCCCGGGCTCCAGGGCATCTGCCTCGCCGGCCCCACGGCCTCGGGCAAATCGGCACTGGCGATGGCGTTGGTGAGGGCACTCGCCCGCCGCTGGCCGCTGGAGATCATCAGCGTGGACTCGGCGCTCGTCTACCGCGGCATGGACATCGGCACCGCCAAGCCGTCTGCCGCAGACCGCGCCGCGGTGCCGCACCACCTGATCGACATCATCGACCCGACGCAGAGCTACTCGGCGGCACTGTTCGCGACTGACGCACGCCGCCTGGTGGCCGAGATCCGTGCCCGCCAACGATGGCCGCTGTTGGTAGGGGGCACGATGCTGTACTTCAAGGCCTTGCGCGACGGCATCAGCGCCATGCCCCCGGCTGACGCCGAGGTGCGCTCGCGCATCGACGCAGAAGCCGCCGCGCGGGGTTGGCCGGCGCTGCATGCGCAACTGGCGCAGGTGGACCCGGCCACGGCGGCCCGCCTCGCGCCGCGCGATGCGCAGCGCATTCAGCGCGCGCTGGAGGTCTGGCACAGCAGCGGGCGCACGATGACCGACTGGCATGGCGACGACGGCGGGCCTGCAGTGGGGGCAACCGGGGCAGCGGGCGCAGCGCAAACCGACCTGAAGTGGCCGATGCTGTCACTGGAGCCGCTGTCGCGCGCGTGGCTGCACGCACGCATCGAGCAGCGCTTGCACGACATGGTGACAGCCGGTTTCCTGGGCGAGGTGCAGGCCCTGCAAAGGCGCGGCGACTTGCACGCCGGCCTGCCATCGATGCGCTGTGTCGGCTACCGCCAGGCCTGGCAGGCCGCCGCGCTGGCTAACGAGGCCGATGCAGCCGGCCTGGCACTGCGCACAAGAGCGGCGCCAGAACCTGCCTGGCTGCCCGAAGCCATGGCCGCCACCCGCCAGCTCGCCAAGCGCCAACTCACCTGGCTGCGGTCGGTGCCGTCGCGCACCATGATCGCCTGTGAAGCCCCTGATCAGCTGCAACAGGCCACTGCATGGTTTGAACGGCAACTGGCTGCGCCCCGTTGAAGCAAGGCACCTGGATCGTACATGCGACCGCTTTCGGCCGATGGCAAATCCGCGGGCTTGATCCTTGCATGCGCAGCGGTTGACCGCCAGCCGGGCACGCTGCGTGCCCCTCCGAACAGGGGATGCCTCTAGGGTGTTGCCCAGTAAGTGAAGGCTGGGTATCGCGATATAGTCCGCCGCCTTGGGCGTTTAGCTTCAAGACAGCCCCCAAACCAAGGCGGGCTGGGACGCACGGTTTTGCGGCACAAAAGGCAAGGCCAGCTGGAGGAACGAGTGGATTTCGCAGAACAACAACGCAACCCAGGCAAACATGCCATCGGTTTTGGCGTGGTGCTGGGCTTGCACCTGCTGCTGGGATGGGCGCTGGTCAGCGGCATGGCACAGCGCATGGTCGATGTGATCAAGGCGCCGATCGAAACCAAGATCATCGAAGAGACCAAACCGCCGCCACCGCCACCGCCGGAAAACCTGCCGCCGCCGCCGAAGTTCGCACCGCCACCGCCTTCTTTCGTGCCGCCGCCTGAGGTGGTGGTGAACCCGCCGCCGACGCCGCAGCCGACCATCACGACCACGACGGTCGCGCCCCCACCGGCGCCGCCTGTGTTCATTTCACCGCCTCCAGCACCCGCCGCACCGCCTGCGCCGGTGGCAGCCGCGCCGGCACCTCCCGCGCCGCCGCCCAAGCTCGCGGCCAGGCCCGCCATTGCCAACGTCAGGGACTGCGCGCCCACCGGCGAGGACTACCCGCCGGCAGCGCAGCGCGCCGAGGCCACCGGCACGACGCGGGTGCGCTTCACTGTCGGCCCCGACGGGCGCGTGGCTGGCAGCGAGGTGGTCAAGTCAGCTGGGCCCACGCGCGAACATCGTTTGCTCGACCGGGTGGCGCAAACCAAACTGAGCGAATGCAAGTTCAAACCCGGCGCCGACGAAAACGGCAAACCCATGGGCGGGTCGTTCGACGTCGAATATGTCTGGAAGCTGGACTAGCAGTCCATCCCCGAACGCTCCCCCTTCTTTCAAATTTCTCAGCCCGCTGGCGGGCTCTTCCGACCCCTGGAGTCATCATGTCCTTCACCAATTCCACAACCACCCGTTCCTGGGCCTCCAAGTCAGTGGCCAGTTTGCTGGCCGGCTTCGTGCTGGCGCTCAGCATGCCCACCGGCGCCCTGGCGCAACCCGCGCCTGCCGCTGATGCGACAGCGGCCCCCGCTGCACCTGCGCCGGCCGCCACTCCTGCGCCAGCCCCTGCCGTCACCAACGCTGTCTCGCAAGAAGCCGTTGAAAACCCGTATGGGCTGAAGGCTCTGTGGAACCAGGGCGACTACGTCGCCAAGGTCACGCTGACCATCCTGGTCATCATGTCCATGGGCAGCTGGTACATCATCTTCACCAAGCTGTTCGAACAGCGCTCGATGATGAAGAGCGCCAAAGACTCGGCCGAGTCCTTCTGGAAGGCTTCGTCGATCAACGCCGGCGCCGGTGCGCTGCAAGAAAGCTCGGCCTTCCGCTATATCGCCGAGCAAGGCATCAAGTCCAGCGACCACCACGAAGGCACGATGGTGGAGGCCATCGACAAGCACACCTGGATCGGCATGTCGATGGACCGCGCGGTGGGCAGCATTCAAAACCGCCTGAGCGATGGCATGGCCTTCCTGGCCACCGTGGGCTCCACGGCACCGTTCGTGGGCCTCTTCGGCACCGTCTGGGGCATTTACAACGCGCTGGTCAAGATCGGCATCAGCGGCCAGGCTTCGATCGACAAAGTGGCCGGCCCGGTGGGTGAATCACTGATCATGACCGCCATCGGCCTGGCCGTGGCGGTGCCTGCGGTGATCGGCTACAACTGGCTGATCCGCCGCAACAAGGCCATCATGGACCAGACCAGGGCCTTCTCTGGCGACTTGCTGAACGTGCTGCTGGCCGGCAAGCGCTGAACCCCCGGTACCCTGGGAGATATCTCCATGTCGATGCAAGTCGGGGCCCCTGAAGGCGAAGAAGAAGAGCAACTGAACAACACGATCAACACCACGCCGTTGGTGGACGTGATGCTGGTGCTGCTGATCATCTTCCTGATCACGATTCCGGTGGTCACGCAGTCGATCAAGCTCGATCTGCCGAAAGAGAGGAACATCCCTCTGCAGACCAAGCCCGAGAACATCGTGATTGCCGTCAACCGCGACGGCGAGGTCTACTGGGGCATCGAGCGACTGCCCGACATCGAGACCCTGGTCACGCGTTTGAAGGTGCAGGCCGTGAAAGAGCCCCAGCCCGAGGTGCACATCCGGGGCGATTCCGAAGTGCGCTACGAGTCGGTGGGCCGCGTGGTCGTGGCGTGTCAGCGGGCCGGCATCTTCAAGGTGGGTTTCATCACCGAGCCGCCCGCAGGCGCCGGTGCGCGCCCGTAACGGCCGCAACTACCGCCGCAACTACCGCCGCAACTACCGCCACAACTACCGCCGCCACAACTACCGCCGCCACAACGACCGCCACCGCTGCCCGGCCGCGCAGCAGCAGAAACAGAGAGCAGGACCCGCCCCATGGGAATGAACGTAGGAAATTCGAGCAGCGACGAAAGCGGTGAAGTGATGGTGGACATCAACACCACGCCGTTGATCGACGTGATGCTGGTGCTGTTGATCATGTTCATCATCACCATCCCTATCCAGACGCACGCCGTCAAGATGAACATGCCGGTGCCGAGCCAGACCGCGCCACCGCCCAAGCCGCCCGAGGTGGTGCGCATCGACGTCGACTTCGACGGCACCATCGGCTGGAACGGCGAAATCATCGCGGCGGGTGACCGCGCTGCGATCGAGACCCGTCTGGCCGCCCTGGCTGCGATGGCCGACCAGCCCGAAGTTCACCTGCGTCCCAACAAGCTCGTCACCTACAAACACGTGGCCATGATCATGGCCACGGCACAGCGGCTGGGTGTGACGAAGATCGGCATCGTCGGCAACGAACAATTCCTCTGACCAAGCCCCTTGCTCTTTCGGGGTGCACCGCGGCGGCCGCCGGTGCGTTGTACCCACAGGCCGGCGGCGCCCAGTGCGCCGTCTTCGTTTGACGACCCGGCATCTTCCTTGCCCAGATCTGCAGCCCCAAACTCTGCCGCCCCAAACTCTGCCGCCCCAAACTCTGCATCACCCAGCTCCGCATCACCCAGCTCCGCATCACCCAGCTCCGCATGACCCAGCTCTGCCCCACCACTGCATCAGACAGCTCTGCATCACCATTACCCGCCCATGAAGACTCTGCGCTCCCCCACCCTGGTCCACGCCGGCCGTGCAACCCTGCTGGCCATCCTGGCCGCCGGACTTGTAGGCTCCGTATCTGCACAGGGCATGCGCCCGGAAGTGGGCAAACCGCTGCAGCAGGCCAATGAACTGTTGCGCGCCGGCAAGGCCAAGGAGGCACTGGCCAAGGCACGTGAAGCCGACGGCGTGGCGGGCAAGACGGGCGCCGAGCAATTGACCATCGACCGCATGAAGGCCGCCGCTGCGCAGCGCGCGGGCGACAACGCCGCCGCGGTGCAGGCCCTGGAATCGATCTACGGCCGCGTGGGCAGTGGCGAACAAGGCCAGATTGCCGAGCAGCTGGCTTCGGCCTACGCCCAGGTGCGAAACAACGGCAAGGCCAGCGAGTGGCTGGCCAAGGCCGTGGCCGCAGGCAACAACAGCGGCAGCGTGAAGCAGCTGCAGGCTTATCTGCTGTCCAGCAGCGGCGACTACAGCGCCATTGCGCGCGAGGCCAGCGCGGCCGTGGCAGCGGCTGAACAAGCCGGACGCCGCCCCGGCGAAGACGACCTGCTGCGCCTTGCCGACGCGCAGGCGCGCACCAACAACAGCAACGGCCAGGTATCGACCCTGGAAAAACTGGCGCTGTTCTATCCCAAGAAAGACTACTGGAACGCGTACCTCGGGCGGCTGCCCCGCAAAGCGGGTTTTGCCGACCGCTTTGCGCTGGACGTGCTGCGGCTGCGCCTGGCCACGGGCACGCTGACGCGCACCGAGGACTACATGGAACTGGCGCAATTGCTGCTGCAGGCCGGGCTGCCCGCCGAAGCGCGCAGCATCGTCGACCAGGGCATCAAGGCCGGTGTCATGGGTACCGGCGCCGAGGCCGGGCGGCACCAGCGGCTGCGCGAACTGGCGGTCAAGCAAGAAGGCGAATCCAAGGAGGCACTGCCCAATCAGATCACCGAAGCCGAAAGCTTCAAGGAAGGCGACGGACTGGTGAAGGTGGGCGTGGCCTATGCGTCAATGGGTGAAGTCGACAAAGGCATCGACCTCATCAAGAAAGGCATCGCCAAAGGCAACCTGAAGCGCTCCGAAGACGCCAAGCTGCGGCTCGGACTGGCGCAGCTGAAATCCGCCAAGGAAAAGGCTGCCGGCGTGCAGACGCTGCGCAGCATCAAGGGCACCGACGGCGTGGCCGAGATCGCGCGCACCTGGGCAGCGGTCGGCGCGCCTTGATCCGATGACGGGCCGGCTGCCACGCCGGTGGGGGTGCAGGTCGACTCAGGACTGCGCCACGCAGTCGCCGGCCGTGCGTGGCCGTCAGCCCGTCAGCCCGTCAGCCCGTCAGCCCGTCAGCCCGTCACCGGTGCAGCAGGCCGTGGCGCCGCGCCAGCGCCACCTGGCGTTCGATCTCGCGGTCGCGCACGCCTTCCTGGTGCAAGGCGTGCGCCGTTTGCACCAGGTAGTCCAGCGTGCTGCCGTAGCGCCCCTGGGCATGTCGCAGCGTCTGCAGCAGTTCTTCGTCGGACAAGCGGTGCAGACAGGCCGGGCTGTTGCGCGGCAGCGTGAACGCCAGCGCAGGCACCGCGCCCGCGGCGGTGCGGCAAGGCAGCACACGGGCATCGTAGACACCGGTGGGCATCTCGCGGGCCCACAGCTGTTTCAGGTCATGCTCCAGGGTCTCGGGCCGCAGCCGATACACGAATCCGCGGCAGGCTCCACCACTGAGCAGCGCGAACACCAGGCCCGGCGCCTGCGGCGAACCCCGGTTGACGCGCGAGCGCATGCGAAAAGCGCGGTGCCAACCATGCAGCAACGCACTGCGCCGCTCGCTGGCCTGGAATTCAGGCCGCCAGATCAGCGACGCATAGCCAAACACCCAGCACGCCTGTTCGCGGGGCCACCGCGCCCGCAACTGCGCGTAAGCCGCCTCCGGGTTGCCCACCATCAACGCAGCAGCTATCGACTCGCCCGGGGGTAGATGGGTCTCTTGTTGCACGGCAGCAAGCATGCCCGCAGCCTCCTGGCAGCACAAGACCCGCACTGCGGCGCCGTTGCACCTGCACACCACCCCCGGCCGAACCGTGGGCGATACTTTTGCGCATGAAACCAGCCCCGCCATCCGACGACCCCTGGGCGGGGCTGCGCGTGCTGCTGGTGGAAGACGATGCCGTGAACCGCATCCTGTCCAGCCTGGTGGTGGCGAGCGTTACCGGACTGGAGCCCGATGTCGCATGCGACGGTGAGGAGGCCTGCACCCTGGCCAGCCAGACGCGCTACGACCTGATCCTGATGGACCTGCAGTTGCCTGGCATCGACGGGCTGCAGGCGGCACGCCTGATCAGGCGCGGGCCGGGCAGCGCCGGCCGGGTGACCATCGTCGCCTTGACTGCCAGCAGCTGGGCCGAAGACTTCGAACGCTGCCGCGCCGCGGGCCTGGACGGGCTGCTCGTCAAACCGCTGGCGGCGGCCGATCTGCGGGCCACGCGCCCGCCAGCAAGCGGTGACGTTGCCGCGGGCTGACCGGCTAAGCGGCTGAGCGGCTGAGCGGCTGAGCGGCTGAGCGGCCGAGACCTCTGAGGATGCTGCAGCAGAGCCTCCCGGATGAAGCGTTTTTCGAGTGCACAGCCTAGATTTTTCGGGCCGTTTGGGTTTCGCCCTCTAGACAGTGATGACGACACTACGCATCACGGTGCTTCGTTGCACCGGCTGGTCGGACCACCGAACCGGTCTTTTTAACTCCATAAAGCACATCATGACCCAAGCCACCCTGCGCATCGTCACCCTCGAAACCGTTGCCAACTACCGCCAGGTAGCCCAGCACGCCGTCGGCGCCTACCGCGCCAGTGGTCACCGCCTGCTGGCTTTGATGAGCCGCAACCTCGACCGCAGTACCGACCGCATCACCGACCGCATCACCGACCGCATCGTGCCGCAACTGACCGCCACAGTGCGCCAGACCAGCGCCAGGGTCAACGACGTCGCCACCAGGGGCATCGACAGCGTCAGTGCACAGACCGAGCGCGCCATTGAACTCGGCAGCACCGGTGTCAGTGCACGTATCGACCGCGTCGCCGACCTCGTGGAAGGCATCGAGAACCGTTACGTCGCCACCGGTCTGCAGACTGCGGCCCGCCTCAGCCTCACCGGCGCCCAGGCCGCACTGACCTTGTCCGAGAAGTTGGCCGCGGGTGCCGACAAGCTGGCTGAAGTGGTCGGCGGCAAGTCTGCCCGCGGCACCGCGGCCGTGGCGCGCGCCAAGACGGCGGTCAAGGCCGCACGCCGGGCCACTGCGCCGGCCAAGCCCAAGGTCGCCAAGGCGACCGGGCAAGGGACCGAGCGCGTCAAGGCACCGGCCAAGCGTGCCGCCAAGGTGGTGCAGGCCAAGGTGGTACAGGCCAAGGGGGTGAAGCCCAAAGCGGTGCAGGCCAAGGCCCCGCGTCGCGCTGCGGCCAAGGTCGCGAAGCGCGCCGCCGTCGCGGCCTGATCCGATCAAGCAGATGCGCCCGCTCGGCGGGCGCATCGCTGTGATTTGACGCTGTAACTCGGTTACTAAATAATCGAGGCCATGGTTACAACCCGGCATGGCATGAACAGCGTCCTCACAGCAGTCACCCAACGTATCACCGAACGCAGTTGGAGCAGGCGCAGCGCCTACCTGCAGCGCATCGACCGGCTGGTCGGCCGCCCGCCGGGCGCCGACCGCATGGGCTGCGCCAACGTGGCGCACGCCTTTGCGGCAATGCCGGCCAACGACAAGCTGCGCGTGGTGGCCCACAAGGGCCCGCATATCGGCGTCATCACCGCCTACAACGACATGCTGTCGGCGCACCAGCCCTACGAGAGTTACCCGGCGCTGATTCGCGACGAAGCGCGGCGCCACGGTGCCACGGTGCAGGTGGCCGGCGGTGTGCCGGCCATGTGCGACGGCGTCACGCAGGGCCTGGCGGGCATGGAGCTCAGCCTGTTCTCACGCGACACGATCGCGATGGCCACCGCGATTGGCCTGACACACGATGTGTTCGATGCCGTGCTGCTGCTCGGCGTGTGCGACAAGATCGTGCCCGGGCTGTTGATCGGCGCGCTGCACTTCGGCCACCTGCCCTGCGTGTTCGTGCCTGCCGGGCCGATGAGCACCGGCTTGTCGAACGACGACAAGTCCAAGGTGCGTGAACAGGCGGCCAAAGGCCAGGTGGGCCGCACCGAACTGCTGCAAGCGGAAAGCGCCGCCTACCACGGCCCCGGCACCTGCACCTTCTACGGCACGGCCAACAGCAACCAGATGCTGCTCGAAGCGATGGGTCTGCACGTGCCCGGTACGGCCTTCGTGCACCCGCACGCGGGCCTGCGCGAAGCACTGACGCGCGAAGCCGTGCGTGCTGCGCTGGCCATCACCCATCACGGCCCGCGCTTCACGCCCATCGGCCGGCTGGTGGACGAACGTGTGATCGTCAATGCGATGGTGGCCCTGCTGGCCACCGGTGGCAGCACCAACCATCTGATCCATTGGGTGGCGGTGGCGCGCGCTGCCGGCATTCTGATCGACTGGACCGACTTTGCCGAACTCTCGGCCGCCACGCCGCTGCTGGCCCGCGTCTACCCCAACGGCAGCGCCGATGTGAATCAGTTCCAGACCGCTGGCGGCCCGGCCTACGTGCTGCGCGAGTTGCTGGACAGCGGCGGCCTGCATGCCGACGTGGCCACCGTCAGCGCCGGCGGCCTGCGCAGCCACGGCGCCAACCCGGTGCTGGAAGGCGCCACGCTGCCCTGGCAGCCCGCCCAGAGCAGCGGCGACCCCAGCATCCTGCGGCCGGCCTCAGCGCCCTTCTCGGCCAGCGGTGGCCTGAAGTTGCTGCAAGGCAACCTGGGCCGCGCCGTCATCAAGACCTCGGCCGTTCCCGAAGACCGTCACATCGTCGAAGCGCCGGCGCGCATCTTCAGCACGCAGGAAGAAATGCACGCCGCCTTCAAGGCCGGCGAACTGAACCGCGACGTGGTGGTGGTGGTGCGTTTCCAGGGCCCGCGGGCCAACGGCATGCCCGAGCTGCACAAGCTGACGCCACCACTGGCGGTGCTGCAGGGCCAGGGCCACCGCGTGGCGCTGGTCACCGACGGCCGCATGAGCGGCGCCAGCGGCAAGGTGCCCGCAGCAATCCATTGCAGCCCCGAAGCGCTGGCCGGCGGCCCGCTGGCCCGCCTGCGCGACGGCGACATCGTCAGGCTCGATGCCGTGGCCGGCACGCTGAATGTCTTGGTGCCCGCCGACGAATGGGTGGCGCGCGCAGAGGCTGTGCTGGACCCGCTGCAGGCCGACATCAACGGCCATGATCTGGGCCGCGAGCTGTTTGCGGGCATGCGCCGCAACGTGCTGAGCGCCGAGGAAGGCGCGGTATCGTGGCTCTGAGTTTCATGATGCAGGGCAAAGCCCCTGTCATGGAACACTTTCACGTTGAGTTTCATGAGGCGGGGCAACGCCCCGGGTCATGGAACACATCCACATTGAACGCGGTCCAGGCGGCGCGCCTGCAGCGACAACTTCCAACCTCCTGAATCAGCAGCTGATGAACAACACCCTGGACCTGGCCAGCCACGGCCCCGTGATCCCCGTCATCGTCATCCAGCGCCTGCAAGACGCCGTACCGTTGGCGCAGGCGCTGGTGGCCGGCGGCGTGAAGGTGCTGGAAGTGACGATGCGCACTTCAGTGGCCCTGCAAGCCATCGAAGCCATTGCGCGCGCGGTGCCGCAAGCGATCGTTGGCGCCGGCACCATCCGCAGCGCCGCCGATGCACGTGCGGCCCGCGATGCAGGCAGTGCGTTCGGCGTCAGCCCGGGTTACACCGCCGCGGTGGGCGCCGCCTGCCGCGAAATCGGCCTGCCGTTGCTGCCCGGTGTGGCCACCGCCGGCGAAGTGATGGCCGCGCAGGCCGATGGCCTGTCGTTCCTGAAGTTCTTCCCCGCCACCGCGGCCGGTGGCATACCGATGCTCAAGGCGCTGGCGGGGCCGTTCCCTGACGTCGTGTTCTGCCCCACCGGCGGCATCACGGTGCTGACTGCGCCGCAGTTCCTGGCACTGTCCAACGTGTCGGTCTGCGGCGGCTCGTGGCTGACCCCGGGCGATGCGGTCGCCGAAGGCGATTGGGAGCGCATCACGCAACTGGCGCGGCAGGCGCAAGCGTTGCGCTGAACCATAACAGCGCGAAACCAGCGCGGCCAGCGCGGAATGTGGCGCAGCCCGCGCAAGTTGCGGCGCATCGCGGTCCGCTTTGGCGCGTACAACTGCTGCCGCCTGGTCTTATCGGAACAACCGTTGGGTTCGATCAGAAACCCCGGGGCCCGCGCGCGTGTCAGGACCTCTACCGCCCACGCTTGCAGCCCATGGTGCGGTTGGGTGTCTATGCGCCGGGCGCCAGCGCCGGCGGTATCGGGGCGCTTCCCGTGTGGTCTCGGGCGTTGCGCAGCCGGTGAAGTGCCCTCGCGAGTCCAGCTGCGCCCAACCACAACATCCAGCTCGCTGGCTCGGGCACCGCAGCGGCTGGCAGCATCTCCATCTGCAGCGTGACCTGACCCTCCGAGAGTTGCCACCCGGTCTGGAACCGTGCACCCGGCACGTCCGTGCCGGGCAGGTCCAGCATCCGCGGCAAGTCCAGGTTGGCCGCGTTCAGTCGCGCGGCCGCCTCGCGCACTTTTTGCACGGCCGGCAGCAGCAGGCTGACGGTGAAGGGGTCGATCCCGAGCGCCAGATCCCCCATACCACCCTGCTCGTAAAACGCCGCCTCGCGCACTTTCTGCACGGCGGGCACCAGCAACATCAAGCTCAGCGGGTCCAGATCGGTGGTGAGGTCCAGTGTCGCGTGCGGGTTGGCCATCGCTGCCCAGGCCCATCTCACGCTCTGCACGGCCGGCACCAGCAAGGCGGTTTCGGCAGCGCTCAGAGGCGCGCTCAGACCGGTCGGAATCGGCCCGGCCCACAGGGCGGCGGCCTCGCGCACCTTTTGCACGGCGGGCAGCAGCAGGGCCACGGTGCCCGGATCCATGCCGTCGCCGGTGATGTCGCCCACGGCCACGCGAGCGCCACCGAAGGTGCCGTCCTGAGGCGTCACGAACCATTGCCAAGTTTCGATCGCAACCCCGGCTACGGCCGCAGCTTTGATGCCGTCGAGCTTCATGTAGTTCGCGGCCTGGCTTGCCGACGCGGTCAGGCCCAGGAAGCAGACCGCGGCGGCCATCGCCACCGGTTGAAGCCGTGTATGCATGAGGTGACTCCAGTGTTTGGAATTGAAAACCGACGCAGCGTGGCGCGCTGACTCCCTGTTGGTGTCATGGGCCTCGGAGGCTGCAACGCTGGAACGCAGTGTCGTGAGCGACGCCCTGCGAGTCGTCAGGGAGCCGTCGGGTTTGGGTCGGTTTGCGGCGTGGCCAAGCCCAGCGCGACGGCCCGCTCGTTGCCCAATTCGGCCGCTTCGGCCTGCAGCGCCTGGCGGCGTTGGTGGCCCAGCCGGGCGTCCAGTCGGGTCGCAAGCGCGCTGGCGGTGCGGCGCGTGTAGGTATTCGGGCCGTAGGCGCCGCCACCCCGCGCCGGGGCGTCGAACCAGCCCAGCAGCCGCGCGGCGTGTTCGTCCCGGCCCTCGTGGGTAGCCAACCAGGACAGGGCCAGCAACAGCACCTCGCAGGCACTGACGGTGGGCAGCATGGGCAGCGCTTCGGGCAGCAGCGCGCGGGTGCCGGCCGTGTCGCCACTCTCGGCCCGCATGGTGGTGTGCATGGCCAGCAGTTGTGCGTAAGTGCGCAGCCGGCCGGCGGCACGGATGTCATCAACCAAGGCGGCGCCAATGGCCAGCGCCCGTTCGGGGTGGCCCTGGTCGTTTTCGGCCCAGACCAGGCCCATGCCGGCGGACCAGGCTTCGCCCTGCGCGCCCAGTGCGCGGAAATGTTCGAAGTCCTCGCGGCTGTACTGCAAGAAGGTCTCGAACTGCCCGAGCAAACGCTGGTCCTGGGCCGCGGCCACGCGTGCGTAGCGCCGCAACAGGGCATTCCAGCCCGGTTGCACCAGGGTCTCCATGCGCTTCACGTAGCCTCCGCGCGGCAGGTGTTCACCAATCTCCAGCGCCAAAGCCCAGGCCATGTAGAGGCTGAAGTAGGCGCGCACCGTGTCGCCAGCCGACAGATAGGTGTCTGCGGCACGTTCGCTGAGTCGCAGGGCCTCGGCCAGCGGCAGCAGCGGCATGTAGCGGGTCAAGCCGGCGAGGGCCAGGTCGACCCCGGCGCGCAGCAGGGCATCGGTGTGCTGTTCGGCACGCGCCCGCACCGCCAGGCACCAGGGCGCGCCCTCGGCGAGCAGCCCGGCCCTTTGCCAGAGCAGGGTGGTGTGCCCCACCAAGGCCAGCCAGTCGCTGGTGATGCCGGACGGGTCGGCCCCCGCGTCCTCCTGGTTCTTCTCGGCTGCATCAGACTGGGCCTGTGCCCAGCGCAGCGCCACCCGCAGGTTGTCCAGTTCCGGCAGGTGACGGGCGGTCCAGGCCATGCCGGGGTCGGCCAGCGCGCTCTCGTCGGCCCGGGCCCAATACGCCCGCATCCAGCCCAGGTGGCGGCGTTGGGTGGCGGCGACTTCCCCGGCGGCCAGCAGCTGCTCGCTGGCGTACTCGCGCAGGCTCTCGAGCAAGGTGAATCGATGTTCACCGTCGCCCTGGGCCAGGCCTGGGCCCGGGCTTTGGCTCAGACCCAGGCTCACGACAGCGACCATGGACTTCTCGACCAGCGCCTGCAGGGCGTCCAACACTGCCAGAGGCGTTTCGCCCGGGTCGGCGCACACCGCCTGCGCCGCTGCCAGCGTGAAGCCGCCGCGGAAGGCGGCCAGCCGGCGGAACGCCCGCTGTTCGGTCGGCTTGAGCAGCGTATGGCTCCAGTCCAGGGCTGAGCGCAGCGTCCGCTGGTGCGGCAGGGCGGAGCGGCTGGTGTGCGTGAGCAGTTGGAGCCGGGCGCCGGGGTCGTCGGCTTGGGTGGCGTCACCGGCCAAGTGGGCTGCCAAGCCATGCATGTCCAGCACCGGAACCCGGGCGGCGGCCAGTTCCAGCGCCAGCGGCAGGCCGTCCAGGGCCCGGCAGACCCGGGCCATGGCACGCCGCTGGCCCGGCCCGGGTTCGAATCCGGGCAGTCGGGCGACCACCCTTTGCACGAACAACCGCATGGCACCACTCTCGGACAGCTGGGCCGGATCTTCCTCCGCCCCCGGCGGCGGCAGGCTCAGCGGCGCCAGGCGCAGCACCTGCTCGCCCTGGATCTGCAGCGGTTCACGGCTGGTGACCAGCCACTGCAACTGCGGCAGCTCGCGCTGCAAGCGGGCCACCAGAGGGGCCAGCGCCTCCAGCACATGTTCGGCGTTGTCCAGCACCAGCAGTTGGGCGGGACCCTGCAGGGCCTGCACCATGGCCGCATCGGTAGGCACGCTGGCCGGTGGGATCTGACAGGCCCGCGCCAGTGCGCCGCGCAGAGCAGCCTCGTCGGTACTCTCGGCCGGCAGCGGTGCCAGTTCGGCCAGCCAGACACCGCCAGGGTACTGAGCCCGCCGGCCATTGGCCACGGCAAGGGCCAGACTGGTCTTGCCCACCCCTGCCGGGCCGCAGACGGTGACCATGCGTGCCCGGGCGAGCAGGGCCTCGACCTGGGCATGTGCCTGCGTTCGTCCTACCAGGGCCTGCAGGCCGGTCGGCAGGCTGCTGCGAACCGGGGTGGCTGGAGCCGGGGTTGCAGGGCCTGCAGGAGCCGCAACGGGTTCAGCCGGCGCGGCCGATTTCACCGCCGAAGCCGAAGTCGTGCCGCCCCCCGCCTGCACCTGGCCCAGGAAGCGGTAGCCCCGGCGTTGCACGGTCTCTATCCAACGCGGGGCCCGGGCGTCGTCGCCCAGCGCTGCCCGCAGCTCGCTGACCACGGTCTTCACCGCGCCCTCGCTGACGAAGCGCCGGCCCCAGACCGTGTCGAGCAGCGTGTCCTTGAGCACCAGTTCACCAGGGCGCTGCGCCAGGTAAGCCAGCAGCGCGAACGACTTTGGCGGCAGCGAGATCTCCGACCCGGCCAGCCACAGGCGTGCGTTGCCGATGTCGAGATCGAAGTCGCCGAACGACAGCCGGCTCGGCAGGGGGTCGGGGGTCGGAGTCACGGTGAGGATTCTGCCCTCGGGATCGGGACCAACCAGAAACCGACCGGAAGCTGACGACGCGGTTCGTGCACGTGCGCACACTGGCCTACCTCCACTTCGAATCGATATCTGCCATGCCCGCAACCCGCCTTCCCCTGTGCGACCAAACCTTTGCCCTGCGCCTGCAAACCCCCTCCCGCGACGGCGCCGCCCCTGCCGGCGAACTGGAGCATGTGCTGAGCGGCGAATGCCGGACCTTCGACTCAGGCGCTGGCCTGTTGTTGGCCTTGCATGCGTTGCAGGCGCAGCGCCTGCCGGTGATACCGGACCGCAGCCTCGCAGCACAACGCTGACCCCGCTGCACACCCGCTGCACACCCGCTGATCGGGAGCTGCTTGACGCCAGTCAGCGTCTGGCCGCGCGCCGACGACGGCTCCGGAGCGGGGAATCTGATTCAGCGAATGGCACTTGTGGGTCGACCGCAGCCAGCCGCATCGCCGATCTCACTGCCGGGATGCGGTCGTTCGAGCTGGACTGCCAGGCAGTCGACATTCAGGACAACCCGGGATCGGCCAGTTGCAGTCTTAGGATCGATCAGGAAATCGGCATGTCAATGACCGGTATCAAAGTACAGCGGTCATAGCGCGACGGCAGATAGAACGCGCCCTTTCTCCAAAGCAGTCACTCATAGTTTGCCTACGCCAATCGGCATCCGATGCAGGCGGTAGGTCAGCAGTTCGATCAGCCCAACGGGCGCTGCCGACACATTACCGTCGACCCACGTGTTCTTGCTGAGTGACCGTTCTACTTTGATAGCAACCATCTCGCGGCTCTTGGCCACGGCAACGCTCTCCCGAAAGCTGCCGCTCAGAGAGGTGCGACAGCTGTCAACGACAGGGACTGACTGTGCGGCTGCTCCCATCATTCGCGAAATGACGGTGCCTCCCCGAATCAGACTTTGACATTGATGGAAAGCAGTCTCCCGTGTATTTGTGGGCAGCGAGGAACGCGCATCGTATTGGCAGTTTGCCTAATTCGGCCACATGGTTCAGGGAATATTCTGCCTTAGCTTGCCTCAATCGTCGGGAGATGTTGCTTTATAGCCGCTGCCACCAAAGGTGCCTTGTTGCCTCGCAGCACTCTCGTCAACCAGCTCTCGAAATCTGCCAACTTCGACGCCTTAAGGTGCTTTGCAGCAAGTGCCAACAGGCCCTTGTTGTCATAGTTGGCCAGCAACGAGACCAAGTCGTCCGCATGCAGCGCGCCCACGATCCTTTCCCTTGCTTCGCTTGCAATAATCGATATGTCGAGCGATGCCGTCTGCGCTTGATACTCAGCAGCAATCTGAGGGACCGTAACCACTTTGCTAAGGTCGATCTTTTTCAAAACACGGTCAATACGACGCCGACAGTAGCGCGTTACGACCGCCTCGATAGAAGAATCGAGGCTCAGTGTTTCGAAAATAGCGCTCTTCAAACTGGCAAGCCGCTGCTCAAGCTCCGCGCCCGCGAATCCCTCAGACTCGGCGATGGCTCGACTCACCGCAGGAAGCAGAATCACGTTTTCAATCTCGCTGACCGACAACGTGGCCACCCCAAGCGTTCGCAAGTGCGAAATGTCATCGGGCGTGTAGTCGTCCGCGTCCACGATCCCAGAGCAAGTGATACGGGTGAGCGCTTGGTTGCGCCTCATCGTCACTACAGAGTGAATCACTTCTTCGCAGGACCCGCGAGGAATCACAGTCCATTCGGGAAAACAGCAACGGTAGATTGCTTTGTCAATACTGCGTTCGCCCCCCTCAACGAACAAGACTGGCCGCCGACTGCCGAGAATCAAAGTTGTAACCTCCTCGTCGAATCCCGCGTGCTCTGGGACGGATTCGACTACCCATGACGGTGTGGGCGAGTACTCGCGGATAACAAACTTTTGTGCAACACGAGCCGCCGCAAACTCCAGATCATGAGTAATGAACACGAATCCGCAATCTGGTCTAGCGGCCTCCAGCTCGTCCCAAAGCTTGGACATAATTGAGCGGTGAACGTGAAGTTCAGGCTCATCTATGACAAGAAGTGAGGTATCTGCGGCCGCGAGGGTCTGCCCGATCATGTAGAAAATTGCGCGCTCACCGTCACTCATGTCTGAGCTTTTGTATTTCACTTCTGATCCGGCGAGGTTGACGAGGATGTCATCGCCGGAGATGTCAAGCTTTCGATGCGGCAGCAAGCGCTCCCAGACTTCAACCAACCGTTCAAACTTTGTTGGCTTTGCGGAGAGGTTGCCTGCTCGCGCATGCTTGTGCGTCTCCAGCGATTTGTTTGCTTGGTCAGCAAACAAGGCCTGTATTAGGAAGTCGAAATCGTTTAATAGTGACACCGCCATGTTGCTTTGCCACCGACTGCCGATTCGATTTCCTTGGTGGGCGTCTACCGACGCATGGCCGGTCCTAAGCCCGGCCAGGGCTTGACGCTCACTGATCTTCGCTATTGCAGGGTTAAGCGTTAGTGCGCGATGGGCTGAGATGCGATGTGCATTCATACCCAGCGCCTCTTCAATCAATACCGCCAGGCGCGTCTTCCCCCTCCGTTGGCTCCCACGAGGACAACGGAGGATCCCGGTGCAACACTTATCGGTATAGGGTCTGCTGGGGTCGGTATAGAAAAGTTGAAGGTCATCGGCAGGTTCTTAGGTGTTCATTGGCAATGGATTGTCGCCGGTTCGACATTTAGGCTTGAGACATACAAGTGATACGTGGGACGGGACCCTCGGCGGAACTGACCGCTTTTTGGCACAGCCTTGAGCATCCGCACCTACCCAGAGGCCTGGCTGTGATTGTTGACTCGGCTTACACCCACTGGGTCGGTAGCGCAATCTCGATCTACTCAGCAGCGATCAATAGGGTTTAACCTGGTTGGCGGGCGGCGCCGGGTTGAATCGAACGACTGCTATGAAGAAGCCGGCACTGGTGGCGACCGATAGGGAGTGCCAGTTGTACTACCGAAACCGGTCGTCAATACCGTGCAGTTCTCGGCGTTTGAACGACCAGAAGTGGCCGATACCGGGTTTCCCCGGGGTTCGCCGCAAGCCGACTTTGGCTGGGAGGACCGTCGCTCCGAAAGTCAGCTTCCTGGCGCCGCCTCGTACTCACACTATCGGCCAGAAGCGGGTGCTGGTGAAGGGCGGCTGTACGGCGGGCCATTGAGGGCCCCATTACCGACACCGTCGACCATGTACTCGGCGACGAAACGGTGCCCCCCGGACTTCGGCTGCGGGCGTTCCTGCAAACCCGCTCTGCGACCCGTCTGGGTGACGGTTGCGGCCCTCGATGCCCGGCTCAGAGGTAGTTGATCGCCTCACGTCCTTCGCCGTCGCTCGGGCCTCGTTTCCGGCCTATTGGCGCTGTCCAGGCTGCTGGACGGCACCGTGACTGCCACGCATCTACGATAAATCCGATGCATTAGGTATGTATAGACTACTAAAAGAGTTGCATGAAACTACTTACCGGAGCTAGAATCGGATCCCGAACCGAAATCAGACGCCCCATGCCCCGCCTCAAGCCCAACGAATCCATGTGCTCCGCAGCGCGTTCTCTAGAACTGCTGGGCGACCGCTGGGCGCTGCTGCTGATACGCGAGCTGATGTTCGGTACGCACCGCTTTGACGACTTTGCCAGCCATTTGGGCATCGCTCGCAATGTGCTGTCCGAGAGGCTGAATCGCCTGACTGCTGCTGGCATCGTGGTGCAGCGGCCCCTCCGCAGCGACGCCTTGCGCCAGGGCTACTACCTCACCGAGATGGGTGAGGGCCTGCTGCCGGTGCTGGTTGGCCTGCTGCAATGGGGCGACCGCTGGCTGCAAACCCCAGACACCGTGCCGCTGCGGCTGATCGAACGG
>JBBQMM010000003.1:0-25881 GCA_038328935.1 Burkholderiales bacterium | reverse complement strand
GTTCCATGACACTGCGGATGCCCGCACCCTGCAACCCCCTACAGACTTCCGTGCCCCTCGTGGACATCCGCGAGATTGCTACACACGATCTCTGCTCGCGTTCTTCGCCATTGCGTTTGCCTGGACTTGGACGTGGGGGTTGCTCGGAGCCGCGCTGAAGGTGGAATTTGCCGTGGCAGCTACCGCGCTGTCGATGCTGAGCGGCATCGGGCCGAGCCTCGCGGCAGTCGTTGTTGTTGCCCACACCACGGGCCGCGGGCCTGCGCCACTGGTTGAAGCGCTGCCTGCAGTGGCGCGTGGGCTGGCGCCGGCTGCTGTTGGCGTTCGCATTTCCTGCTGTCTACATGCGTCTGGCAGCGGCAGCCCATGTGGCGCTGGGTGGCACTTGCCGCCATCACCCGCTGCGGGTCAGGTGTGGCTGGCGGCGCTGAATGTCTTGCTCATCTTCCTGGTGGGCGGCCCTCGGTGTCCGGCTCGCCGGCGCGACTCACCTGAAGGGCTCGACGTGATCCGCACCATCGAGAACGCGCTGGCACCACATCGACTCCGGAAGTTCAAGCTACGTGGCATGGGCTACGGTGCAGTGGGCGGCTTTCCGTCGGGCAAGCTGCCGGAGTTGGGCTACGCCACCTGGCAGTGGTTCAAGCTGGACAACGCCAAGGCCAATCTGGCCAGCGACGTGCAGTACGCCCTGGCCGACTTCATCGGCTGCTTCATTGACGCCGGCCCCGCGCACTCGCCCGATGAGAGGCCCTACATCGAACGCTTCTTCGGCACCGTGGCCAGCAGCCTGTCCAGCCGCCTTCCCGGCTACACCGGCACAAACGCCCGCGATATCCGCCGGGCGCTGGCCGACCCCAAGCGCAGCCGGCGCGGTGCCAGCGAGCTGACCCAGACGCTGCGTGCGCTGGCCGCCGCGCCGACCAGCGTCTCACCGCCGGCACCGCCGTCTGAGCCACCCATTGCGCCACCCATAGCGCCACCCATTGCGCCGGCCGAGTTGACGACATCGGGCACAGCACCGCCGACCGCGCGCGTCAAACCCCGCCGGCTGTCCATACCCTCGGGCTACGTCGGCGAGACCCTTCAGGTCATGCGTCGCCGCGTCAGGCTCAAGCTGGCGAATGCCAGACCGACCAACGCCAGGCTGCCCGGCTCGGGCACCGCGCCGAAATTCAGGTCGGTACTGAATGGCGTGAACGTCCCGGCCGCGAAGCTGATGCTGGCGAGTGCGCCATTGCTGTCGCCAAACATCCAGCTCAGGCCGTTGCCGGTGATGCCGGGCACCGTGGGCACGCCCAGCAACTGATCGAAGTAATTGCCGCCGGCGTCACTGAAGCCGGTGAAGGCCAGCAACTCGTTCAACGAGAACATCATGTCCAGGTTGAAGTCCTCGAAAGTGAGCGAGAACGCGACGTTGGCGAACCCCGGGTCGGGTGCGAGACCGTCGGTGGTGGCATCGATCAGGAACACCGGCGCGGCGGCGGCCGACACCGATGCGAGCAGCGCCGCGGTGGCCGCTGCGATTTTCCAGGCGCTGCCTCGCCGCGCGCTGGATGGGGTGGGAGAGTGGTTCATCAAAGGTCCTTTCGTCGGCGGGGCCGCGACCGTTTACTGGGCGCCCGGGTTGGGCGTGTTCAAGTACGGGAAGCCGGGCAGCAGCGGCACCACCGCCTGGTCGACCGCGTCGTGCAGCTTGTACGCGGTGTCCCCCAGTGGCACGACGGTTGGGTTGCACGCCGCGCCCAGCCCCAGAGCATTGTTGCCGTTGGCCCGGCACAGCCCGCCCATGACGGCCACCAGCGAGATGTCGACCACGTCGTCCTTCGGCCGACGGCCGTTCGGATAGCCTGCCAGATCGTTGCCATTGGCGAGCAAATTTCCCAGAACGCCCAGCCGGTTCTGCTGTGCGAAGGGCACCGCGGCGATGGCGGTGTTCAAGCGCATCTGCTCTGAAGCGACCACGTTGGCCGGCTGGTTCAGGTTCAGCACCGTGCCGTTCGGCCCGAGGTTGGTCTTGATGCCGGTGAGAAAGGTCGCCACCAGGTCCAGCCGCGGGAAGTTCGTCGGCGCCGTGCCCGGGATGTTGAGCACCAGTTCCAGCAGCGCGGGCAGCGTCGGGTTGGTCACGTAGTTTGCAAACTGGCCGTCGCCGGTGGGGCGGGAAGCGTTGAACTTGTCCTTGTCGCCCAGGCCGATGACCAGTTCGTTGACCAGGGGCATGGCCAGCCGCGACACCTGCACCCAACCGCCGCCGACGTTGATGGCGGTCTGGTGGCCGGTGGGCGGGTTGGGATTGGCGAGTTGGCTTTGGCGCACGCTTGCTGTGGTCCAGCCGCCGATCACCGGTTCAGCGCCTTGCGTCAGGCAGGTCTTGGCCACCTCCAGGGCCAGCGAGGTGATGTTCTTGTCCTGGATCGAATTCGCCGCGGCAGCGTTGATCAGCGTTGGGTCGGTGATCACCGCCAGCGGCGCGTTCACGAGGTCGAAGATGGGGCCCAGGTTGACCGCAAAGGCCTCCTGGCGCTGGCCCACGAACAAGCGGGCCGGCACTGCACAACCGGGAATGTTGACCGTGTACATGTGCTTGGCCGCATAGGCGTCGTAGGCGGCCTTGTTGCCCAGCGTCTTGGTGCCGATGTAGTCCACCGGCTTGTCAAACACCGCGCCGCCGGTGGTTTTCGTCACACTGGACATGACCCCGGTGCGGCGGTCGCCGCGCACGATATTCACGCTGTACTGTTCGTTCACGTTGAGCGCAGGGTCATTGGGCTGGCTGACGGGGCCGGCCTGCGTGAGCGGGATGCCGACCATCAAGCCGCCGATCGGCAGTTTGATGTTCTTGAAGTTGTTCTTGAACTGGAACTGGAAGGTGATGTCTTCCTTGGCGTCGCCGTTGTTGTCGATGTGGATCTCATAGAGCAGGTTGGGGTCCATCTTGAAGTAGTTGGGCCCGCCGTACGGATCTTGCAGCGGCTGGTAATTGGCGATCAGCGTGACGAAGTCGCCGCGCCCGGGCTCGTAGCTGTTGAACAGGTACAGGTCCGTGCCGTCGGCCTTGGGCATGGTGGTGATCGAAGGCGCCTCGCGGTGGCTGGAGGCCAGGGCCATGCCCGGCGCCAGCAGCGCGAGGATGGAGGCGGAAACAGCGGTCAGTGCCGCCGCTTTTGAGGGAATGGAAGTGGGCATACGTTCCTCGCGTGGTGGTCGTGTTGTTGATCGTGGTGGTGATCGTCGTGGTGATCGAACGGCGACCTCTGGAGGCGCGCCGGACCGTGTCCATGGAGGACACCGATCAGATTCTTTTCAGACTGACACTGCGCGTATGTACGAAATCGCACCGATATTGCCGCGCACCCCGCACTTGAGGGGGTCAGCAGCTGCCATCCTGGCGTCAGCCCCAGCGGTGGCGGCCACCGGGTCCGAACCCGCCAGCCTGGCCCTCGTGGCGGCAGCGCTGCCGGGCATGCTGGCCCCTGTTCAGCGGCGCCGAGCGGCGGCGCCGGCAGCCAGCAGCGCCGCCAGCACCAGCGCTGCGCTGTGCGGTTCCGGCACGGCGTTGGGCGCTGCATAGGCCCCCAGTTCTGCCGCGCTGATGGTGTAGGCGTGCAGCACGCCGGGCAGCAGGATGTAGGCGCCGCCGGCCGGCACGCTGGTGTCGGCGCCGGTGCAGCCGGTGACGCTGCCCAGCGGGCACTGGATCGACGTCAGATAGGGGTCGACGTCGGTCATGCGCAGGTACACGTCGAGCTGGTCACCGCTGGCATTCTGCGTCACGCTGTAGTCGTTGTCGGTGCCGGCCAGCAGCAGGTACGAACCGCTGTTCAGCCGCGGGCCGATGGCCAGGCCTTCCCACTTTTCAGGCGACTTGCCGCCCAGCGCAGCCAGCGTGTCGGCGTCCAGGTCCAGCACGCGGGCCGACTTGCTGACGGCGGTGAAGACGGCACCCGGGGCGTCCAGGTCGATGGCGCTGACGTCGGTGGCGCCCTGCAGGTCGATGCGGTAGACCTCCTTGTCGGCGGTGGCCAAGGCAGCGCCGATGCCGACGCCACGGTTGTTACGCTCGAGCACGAAGAATTCGTGGTCATTGATGGCCACCAGTGCTGAAGTGCCTTGTCCCTGGCCGCTGCGCTTCATGGTGTACGCGTACTGCGCCACGGCGGCGCCGGTGGCGATGTCGAACTTGACGATGCGCGACACCGCTCCGTTGCCGGCGCCTTCGTCGAGCGCGGCACTTTGCAGCATGCTGTACAGGAACTTGCCGTCCGGGCTGATGGCCAGGCCTTCGAAGCCGCGGTTGTTGCGCTTGCCGGCCGTGTTGCCCGCGTCGCTGGCAAAGTTCAGCGCGCCGGTACCGGCGTTGCGCGGCAGCAGGTTGCCCGGTGTGGTGAAGGTGCGCAGCAGCTCGCCGCCGCGGCTGAACTCGCGCACCGATGGGCCGTACTCGTCAGACACCAGCAGCGTGCCGGTCTTGGCGTTGACGACAATGCCTTCGGGGTCGAATGCCAGCCCCAGCTGCCCCGCCGGGTTGGGTGCCATGCCGTTCAGGCCCGAGCCGCCGCTCCTGAAGACCACGGTTTCGAGCACGCGGAAGTTGCTGATGGCACCGGAGTCGAGGTTCACATCGAGGCCAAAGCGCTGCACGCGCGTGTCGTAGCTGATCGTTCCGCCACCCGGTCCGCGGTCTGACAAGCCCCACCACTCCTTGCGGTTGGGGTCGTAGTAGATGTCGGAAAAATAGCCCAGGCGGCCGTTGTTGACGCTGGTGCCACCAGACAGGTCGAGCGCAGCGCCGTCGAGCGCCAGGCCGTTGACAAAAGTGGGCGCCGCAAGGGCAGAAGTGGCGGCCCCGGCCAACAAGCCGGCGACAGTTAGCAGCTGGGGGGTTCGGCGCATCGGGCAAGTCCTTCAGTTCGGTTATGACCATCGGGTGACGGTGTCGGCACGGTAGGAGTGCCCGATGTCAAATTGATGACGCCGGCTGTCCGGCGGCCACCGACTCACGGGGGGGTGACTTCAGCGTCACCGCCTGTCGCAGGCTGTCACCTGGCCTTCATGCGGGGGTCACCGCGGCGTCATGGCCCGCCGTGAACATCAGGGCCATGAACATCGCCATGCAAAGCATCGCTGCCCCGCAAAGACCCGCTCCTTCGTTTCCTCCGGTGATTCGTCCTGCGCTGGCGCGCCGGCCGCAGTTCGAAGCCGTGTGGGCGCGCCACGCCGACGAAGTGCGTGCCGCGCAGGCCCTGCGCTGGAGCGTGTTCGCAGGCGAGATCGGCGCTCGCCTGCACCCACCCGCGGGTACGCCACCCGGGCTGGATGTGGACGTCTTCGACGCCTACTGCGAGCACCTGCTGGTGCGCACGCTGCCGCAGGACGACAGTCCGGCGCAGGTGGTGGGCACCTACCGCGTGCTGACGCCGGCGGCGGCACGTCTGATGGGCGGGCTGTACTGCGAAACCCAGTTCGATCTCGTGCGTCTGCGCCAGCTGCGCCCGCGCATGGCCGAGTTGGGCCGTTCGTGCACGCACCCGCAGTGGCGCAGCGGCGGTGTCATCCTCTCGCTGTGGGCATCGCTGGGCCAGTTCCTGCACCGCAGCGGGCTGGACTGCGTCATCGGCAGCGCCAGCATCTCCATGCGCGACGGCGGCCGCCTGGCCTCGCAGCTGTGGCACGGACTGCGCCAGACGCACCTGGTGGACGCGGGTTCCCAGGTGCGGCCACGGCGGCCGCTGGACCTGCTGCCTGCGCACGACCGACACAGCGTCGAGGCGCCGCCGCTGATCAAGGGCTACCTGCGCTGCGGCGGGCGGGTGCTGGGGCCGCCGGCCTGGGACGCCGACTTCCGCACCGCCGACTTGCCGATGATGCTGCGGATGGCCGACCTGCCCGAGGCCTACCGGAGCCGCTTCATCCGTGCCTGAACGCGGGTTGCGACGCAGGCCCGCAGGCCGTCTCGCACCAGGCCACGCTTCCTTGTCGGGCAGTTGAAACTAGAAACCGCAGTGGGACGCGCCCGAGTGGGCCGCGATGGGGTTCGTTGCCAAGGCGCGACGAGGCGGCGGGCTGCTGCCCGCAACGAGCAGCAACGCCGGCAGCCGACCCCAGCGCTGCGCCATCGGGTGCGTAGCGCTCGCACCCACCAGGTGAACTCGGCCGTGGCCACTTGTGTCAATGTTCATCAGGTGTACCGGGCAGAGGGAAGCGGTCAACTGCGGTTTCCAGGTTGAAAGCCGGTGCGCGGTTCTTCAGCGCCGTGCCCCCGGGCGAGCACCGCCTGCCAGCCGGCTTCCTGCGCCTGATCGCTGCGCAGTTCTTCTCCGCCCTGGCCGACAACGCGCTGCTCATCGTCACCATGGCCCTGCTGCAAGCGCGCGGCGCGCCGGCCTGGTGGGCGCCTTTGCTGAAATTCAGCTTCACCCTGTCGTATGTCTTCCTCGCGCCGGTAGTCGGCCCGCTGGCCGACGCAATGCCCAAGGCGCGTCTGATGGCCTGGATGAACGGCGTGAAACTGCTCGGTGTGATCGGCTTGCTGTGCGGGCTGAACCCGATGCTTGCGTTTGCTGCGGTCGGGTTCGGAGCAGCCGCCTACGCGCCGGCCAAGTACGGGCTGGTGACCGAGATGGTGCCCGCGCGCCTGCTCGTCGCGGCCAATGGCTGGCTTGAGGTGACCGTCGTGTGCGCGGTGTTGCTGGGCACGGTGCTCGGGGGTGCACTGGTGAGCCCAGGCCTGCGGGAAGGGGCGGTCCATGCGTCGCTTGCGGCCTGGGCCCAGGCGGCCGGCCTGCCGACGGCCCACCACGCGGGCCCGGCGTTGCTGATGCTGATGGGCGTTTACGCGATTGCGGCGGCGCTGAACTTCGGCATTCCCGACAGCGGTGCACGCTACGAAGCCCGATCGATCCACCCGCAGGCGCTGCTGCTGGATTTCGCCCAGTCCCACCTGACGCTGTGGCGCGACGCCCAGGGCGGGCTTTCGCTCGCCGCCACCACCTTGTTCTGGGGCGTCGGTGCGACGCTGCAGTTTGCAGTGCTGCGCTGGGCGCAGGACCATCTCGGCCTGCCCCTGCACCAGGCCAGTTACCTGCAGGCAGCGGTGGCCGTCGGCATCGTGGCGGGGGCGGCAGCGGCGGGGCGGTGGGTGGCGCTGGGCAGGGCCCG
Source organism: Burkholderiales bacterium (assembly GCA_038328935.1). Classification (GTDB taxonomy): domain Bacteria; phylum Pseudomonadota; class Gammaproteobacteria; order Burkholderiales; family Burkholderiaceae_C; genus Rubrivivax. Next base: position 18,720 of record JBBQMM010000003.1, on the reverse strand, counting down.
CGAGATGCTGGTCTTCGGTGTCGCGCTGGGGTTGTTGCTGCCCGTGACCGCCCAGGTGCACAGCGTCTGGGTCGCCGCCGCACTGCTGGCGCTGGCCGGCGCCGTGGGTGGCTTGATGGTGGTGCCGCTGAACGCCTTGCTCCAGCAGCGAGGCTGCACGTTGCTGACGGCGGGCCGCTCCATCGCCGTGCAAGGCTTCAACGAAAACGCCAGCATTCTGGTGATGCTGGCGGTCTACGCTGCGCTGATGGGCGCCGAAGTGCCCATCGTGCCGCTGCTCAGCGGCCTGGGTTTGCTGATCTCGGCAGCGACCGGGCTGCTGATGCTGCGCGCCCGCCGGTTGCCGGGCTGAACGACCGGCGGGCTTGCGGTCGTTCAACGTGGAAGTGTTCCAAGGTCCGGGGCGCTGCCCCGGACGATGAAACTTGGCGGCGCATCAGGCAGCGCGCTGCAGCAGGCTGGCTGCGGGCAACGCGCCCGGCGCGGCGGACTGGCGGATTGCCGCGGCCAGCACCGACTCGAAGCGCTGCACGATGGCGTCCCAGTCCAGCTCCAGCGCCCGCGCCCGCCCGCTGCGCCCCAGGCGTTCGCGACGGTCGGCGTCGGCCGCCAGCGCAACCGCGGCGTGCACGAACGCTTGCGCGTCGCCAAAGGGCACGCACACGCCATCGACACCGTCGGTGATGAGCTGCCCCGCAGCCGCATGCGCGAAGGCCACCACCGGCAGCCCGCTGGCCAAGGCCTCGGTGGTCACGTTGCCGAAGGTTTCGCTCATGCTCGGAAACAGGAACAGGTCCGCTGAAGCGTAGTGCGCGGCCAGGTCGTCGCCACGGCGCTGCCCCGCAAAAACGGCGTCTGGAACGCGTTGCCGCAGCTCTTCATCCAGTGGGCCGGCACCGACCAGCACCAGGCGCGCAGCCGGAACCGTCTGCTTGATGGCCTGGAAGGCAGCGACGAGCAAGTCGAGATTCTTTTCGCGCGCCAGACGGCCCACGCAGGTGACGACCAAGGTGTCCTGTCCCGCACCCCAATCCGCGCGCAGCGCTTCGCTGCGATGCGCCGGGCTGAACTGCAGTCCGTCGACGCCACGCGTCAACACCAGCAAGCGCTCGAAGCCACTGCTGGCAAGCTCGCGCCGCAGTGCTTCGGTGGGCACCATCGTGCACAGCGTGCGGTTATGGAACTTGCGCAGGTAGCCCATGATGGGCTTGTGCAGCCAGCCGACGCCGTACATCTGGCTGTAGGTGTGGAAGTTGGTGCGGAAGTCCGAGCACACCGGCAAGCGGAGCTGCCGTGCCGCCTGCAGTGCCGACCAACCCAGTGGTCCTTCAGTGGCGATGTGCACGACATCGGGCCGCTGCAAGGCCCACAGCCGCACCAGCGCGCGCCGCGACGGCATGCCCATGCGCAAGCTCGGGTAGCGCGGTATCGGCAATCCCCTGAGCAGCACTTCGTGGAAGCGATCGCCCCATCTGGCAGCGTCCTGCACCGCCTGCCGCGGCCGCACCAGTTGCACGTCGTGGTTGCGGCGCTGCAGGCCTTCGACCATGCGCGCCACGGTGAGCGACACGCCGTTGACCTCCGGCGGATACGTCTCGGTGACGCAGGCCACCCGAATCGAACGACAGGCTGCAGGGAAATGGTCGACGGCGAAATCGTGCTCGAACAATTCATCCATGACGCTGATGGTGGCGTACTTGCGCAACAGTTCGATGACAGTGACTGCGGGGGCGTGGTGCGCTGCTCACCGTCACGGCAGTTTCATGCACGAAAGGCACCATTCGCAGATCCGTCATCGTCACCGAGGAGACACATGAAGGCTTTCCTGGAAGAACTCCGCAAACAGCGCTGGGACGACCACCGCTACTACCACCACAGCCGCATCAACCAGAGCCTGCACCTGCTCAGCGCCATCAGCTTTCTGGTCGCCTACGCGCTGCTCTTCGTCGAGCCGGCGATGGCGGCCATCCTGGCCTGGTGTGTCTCGATGACGAGCCGCCAGGCCGGGCACTTCTTCTTTGAGCCGCGCGGCTTCGACCACGTCAACCGGGTCACCGATGCGTACAAGGAAGAGATCAAGGTGGGCTACAACATCCGCCGCAAGATGGTGTTGATGGCGGTCTGGGTGTTGATCCCGCTGGTGTTGTGGTTTGCGCCATCGCTGCTGGGCTTGATCGAGCCCGCCACGGGTGTGCAGGGCTGGTTGCACGACGTCGGCATCGCCTGGCTGGCGCTGGGCGTTGCCGGGTTGCTGTTTCGTGTCTTGCAGCTGTGGCAGCAGCAGAACCTGGCTACCGGGCTGGTGTGGATGGCGAAGATACTGACCGATCCGTTCCACGACATGATGCTGTATCGCAAGGCGCCGCTGTACCTGATGCGCGGCGAACTGATCGACCCGATGCCGCATGCGCGGCACCGGCCCTGAGTTTGCAGACTTCAGCTTGCAGACTTCAGCTTGCAGACTTCAATTTGCAGACTTCAGCCCGCGGACTGCAGACTGCAAACTGCATCAGAAGCGCTGGCGCAGCATCTCGCGCAGGATGCTGCGCCGGATGCCCTTGTTGGACTGCGACGGGTCGTTCCACCACCAGCCGTCGGCCTGCATCTGGCGCGCGGCGGCAACAAAGCGCTCACGCACCCGGCGCACGTCGTCGTCGCCGTGGTTCAGGCTGAATATCAGCCGCCCGCTGCCGACCCAACTCAGTGCAATGCCGTGCGCGCGCAGGTAGAACTGCAGCATCCAGTTGTAGCGCGACGGGTTCGTGTACAGCACCGTCCAGATGGTCGACAGGTTGGCCACGCGCACCGGCACGCCGGCCTCGGCCAGCGCGCGGTTGAAGCCTTCGGCATGCGCGTTCCAGCGTTCGTCCAGCCCGTCGTAGAGCGCGCGCACCTCGGCGCGTTCCAGGCGCTCGAGAAAGGCCTTCATCGACGTCATCACATAGGGGTGGGCGTTGAAGGTTCCACGCGCGAAACAAAGATCAGCCGGCCGCTCCTGGCGAAAGCGTTTCATCAACTCGCGCTTGCCGCACACCACGCCCACCGGCAGGCCGCCGCCCAGCGTCTTGCCGTAGGTGACCATGTCGGCGCGCACGCCAAAGTATTCCTGCGCGCCGCCCAGCGCGACGCGGAAGCCGACGAACACTTCATCGAATATCAGCACGATGCCGCGCTCGCTGCAGACCTGGCGCAGCTGGCCCAGCCACTGGGTGTAGCGCGCGCGGTCGAAGCCCGCGCGGCGGCTGCTGTCCATCAGGGTCGAGTCGCCGGGCGCCGAGGCATTGGGGTGCAGCGCCTGCAGCGGGTTGACGAGCACGCAGGCGATGTCGCGGCGCGTGCGCAGCACGCGCAGGCTGCGCTCGTCCATGTCTTTGAGCGTGTAGGTTTCGCGTGGCGGCAGCGGGTTGCCGGGCCCGGGCTGCACGTCTTCCCACCAGCCGTGGTAGGCGCCTGTGAAGCGCACCAGGTGGCTGCGCCGCGTGTGGTAGCGCGCCAGCCGCACCGCCTGCATCACGGCCTCGGTGCCGGACATGTGGAACGACACCTCGTCCAGGCCGGAGATGCGTTGCAGGCTCTTGATGTTGTCCAGCACCGCCGGGTGGTAGGCGCCCAGCACGGGGCCGAGCGACTGCGCCGCAGCGGCGCCCTCGGCCATGCATGCCTTGTAGACGTCGTAGCCCAGCACATTGACGCCGTACGAGCCGGTCAGGTCATGGAACTCGTTGCCGTCCAGGTCTTGCACCATCACGCCCGAAGAAGCCTGCACGAAGCCGCCGATGCTCAAGTGCTGGCGCAGGTAAGGGCTGTACTGGAAAGGCACGCGGTAGCTGCCGGTGAACTGCAGGTCGGACAGACCCTCGCGGGCGGCTGCGGTCATCGCGGCGCTGCGCTCGAAGCGCTGCGCGAAGTCGTCGCACAGGCGCCTGAAGGCAGCCCGGCGTGCCGCCTGCACGTGTGGTGGTGCGTCGTCAGAGCCGAAGAAGCGCGCCTCGTCGTAGGCATAACCGGGGATCAACCCGGCCACGCGCTTGGCCATGCGCGAATGGCCCGCCAGCGAGCGGTGCTTGGCTCGCGACAGTTGCAGCCGCTGCTGGGCGCGCGGCAGCGTCCAGGCCACCGCGCCAAGCGCGGAGAGTGCGAGTCCGCCGAGCGCGGCCAGTGCGAGTCCGCCGAGTGCAGAAAGTGAAAGAACTTCGTCCATGGGGTGGTCCGGTTGCGACCGCCCATTTCTAACAGTCGAGATTGACAAGCTGATGAACGTCACTGCCCTGCGCCGCTTTTTCCAACACGAAGAACTCAACTTCCTGCTCACCAACCGAGTGCCCCGGATGCTGCTGACGCGCCTGATGGGCCGCTTCTCCCGCATCGAAAACCCCTGGCTGGCGCGCGCATCGATCGCCGTCTGGCGCCTGTTCACCGATCTGGACCTGAGCGAGGCGCGCAAGCAGCACTTCAGCAGCCTGCACGACTGCTTCACGCGCGAGCTGAAGGCCGGCGCGCGCCCGGTGGCTGCCGACCCGGACCTGTTTACCAGCCCGTGCGACGCCATCGTGGGCGCCTGCGGGCCGGTGGCCGGCACACGGCTGTTCCAGGCCAAGGGCTTTCCGTACGAGATGGCCGAACTGTTCGGGCCGACGCAGGACAGCGCGCCGTTTCGGAACGGCACCTACGTGACGCTGCGCCTGACCTCGGCGATGTACCACCGCTTCCACGCGCCGCACGACGCGCGCCTGGAGCACGTGACCTACCTCAGCGGCGACACCTGGAACGTCAACCCGATCGCATTGGCGCGCGTCGAACGGCTGTTCTGCCGCAACGAACGCGCCGTGCTGCGGCTGCGGCTGAACCGTGGCGGCCACCCGGTGGCACTGGTGCCGGTGGCAGCCATCCTGGTGGCCAGCCTGCGGCTGCATGCGCTGGACGTGCTGCTGCACCTGAAGTACCGCGGCCCCAACGAGATGCCCTGCGACGCTGCAGTGGCCAAAGGCCAGGAACTGGGCTGGTTCCAGCATGGCTCGACGATCATCGTCTTCGCCCCGCGTGGCTTCGAACTGGCCGCCGGCATCGCCCCCGGCGCACGCATCCGCATGGGAGAGCCGCTGCTGCGGCTGCCGGTGTCGATGTCGATGTCGATGCAGATGCAGATGCAGATGTCGATGCCGACGCCGAGCTGATCTTCACGGGACTGTCGCACAGTCTTCACCGCACGGTCATGCGCAGCAAGCAGCATCGCGCCAACGCATGAAGACCATCGACATCGTGTACTTCAACGCCGGCGGCGGTCACCGCGCCGCGGCGCTCGCGCTGCAAGAAGCGATACGCCAGCAGCGCCGCCCGTGGAACCTGCGCCTGGTCAACCTGACCGAGGTGCTGGACCCGCAGGGGCGCTTTCGGCGCGTCACCGGCATGGACCCGGAGGACATCTACAACAAGCGCCTGGCGCGCGGCTGGACGCTCGGGCTTGCGCAGGAACTCAAGCTGCTGCAGGGTGTGATCAGGCTCGCCCACGCGCGCCTGCTGCAGACGCTGCAGCAGCACTGGCTGCAGACCGAACCGGATCTCGTCGTCTCGCTGATCCCGAACTTCAACCGCGCGCTGTACCAGTCACTGGCCAGCACCCTGCCCGGCGTGCCTTACGTCACCGTGCTGACCGACATGGCCGACCACCCGCCGCATTTCTGGATCGAACCGGGCCAGCAGCAGCACATCGTGTGCGGCACGAAACACGCGCTGTCGCAGGCGCGGGCCGCCGGCTACCGTGACGAGCAACTCTCGCTGACCAGCGGCATGGTCCTGCATCCGTCGTTTTACCGTCCCGTCGAGGTCGACCGCGGGCGTGAACTCGCGGCCCTGGGCCTGGACCCGCAGCGGCCCACGGGACTGGTGCTCTTCGGCGGCCAGGGTTCGATGCAGATGGTGTCGATTGCGCGGCTGCTCGACGGCCACCAGTTGATCCTGATGTGCGGCCACAACGAAGTGCTCGCCACCCAGCTGCGGCAATTGCGCCGCGCCGCACCCCACGCCGTGATCGGCTTCACGCCCGAGGTCGCCTGGCACATGTTGTTGGCTGATTACTTCATCGGCAAGCCGGGACCGGGCAGCCTGAGCGAGGCGGTGCAGATGGGTCTGCCCGTGATCACCTTCTCCACCGCCTGGACGATGCCGCAGGAACGCTTCAACACCCGGTGGGTGCGCGAGCAAGGGGTCGGACAGGTGGTGCGCTCGGCCAAGGCGCTGCCCTCATGCGTGTCGGCGTTGTTGCAGGAGCTGCCTGCCACCCGCGCACGCGTGCAGGCCATCGACAACCACGCCGTCTTCGAGATACCGGGCATCCTGGCCGAGCTGCTCCTGCGCGCTGGCGACCTGCGGTCCACCCTGCCGCGATTCACGGGAGAACCGTCATGAAGGTGAGTGTGTTTGGTGCCGGCTACGTCGGCCTGGTGACGGCCGCCTGCCTGGCCGAGATGGGCAACAGCGTGGTCTGCGTCGACGTCGACGAGCGGCGCGTTGCCGGCCTGCAGCGCGGCGAAATGCCGATACACGAGCCCGGTCTGGCGGCGCTGGTGGTCCGCAATGCCGAGGCAGGGCGGTTGCAGTTCACCACCGACGCGGCGCACGCGGTCTCGCACGGCACGATCGTCTTCATCGCCGTGGGCACGCCGGCGGCCAAGGACGGCTCAGCCGATCTCGATCAGGTGCTGACCGCTGCAGCGGCCATCGGTGAGCACATGCGCGACTACAAGGTGATCGTCAACAAGAGCACAGTGCCGGTGGGAACGGCCGAACGCGTGCAGCAGACGGTTGAACTGGCGCTGAAACGGGGCGCCCGGCTGTTGCCTTTTGCCGTCGTGTCGAACCCGGAATTCCTCAAGGAAGGCGCGGCGATCGACGACTTCATGCGGCCCGACCGCATCGTCGTCGGCGCCGCCGACGAACAGGCCACATTGCTGATGCGTGCACTCTACGCGCCGTTCCAGCGCAACCACGAGCGCCTGTTCCTGATGGACGTGCGCAGCGCCGAGATGACCAAGTACGTGGCCAACGCGATGCTCGCCACGCGCATCAGCTTCATGAACGAAATGTCAGCGCTGGCCGAACGCCTGGGCGCCGATATCGAGCACGTGCGCCAGGGCATCGGCAGCGATCCCCGCATCGGCACGCACTTCCTCTACGCGGGCTGTGGCTGGGGCGGCTCCTGTCTGCCCAAGGACGTGTCGGCCTTGCGTCGCATGGCCGGCGACAGCGGCCTGGATCTGACCATCCTGGGCGCGGTGCAGTCGGTCAACGACGGCCATCGCCGCTTGCTTGCGCAGCGCGTCGTGGCCCGCTTCGGCGACGACCTGCGCGGCTGCGTGTTCGGCCTCTGGGGCCTGGCCTTCAAGCCGGGCACCGACGATCTGCGCGAGGCACCGAGCCTGGTGCTGATCGAAGAACTGCTCGCGCGCGGCGCCAGGCTGCGCGCCTTCGACCCGGTGGCCATGCCGGCCTTCCAGGCCCGTGGCGCCCTGCCCGAGGGTCTGGCGCTGGTGGCCGATCCCTACGCGGCGGCGCAGGGCGCGGATGCCTTGCTGGTGGTCACCGAGTGGCGTGAGTTCCGCAGCCCCGACTTCGAACGCCTGCGCGAAGCGATGCGCACGCCGGTGGTGTACGACGGGCGCAACCTGTATGAGCCTCGGCTGCTGGCCTCCTTCGGCTTCGAGTACCAGGGCATCGGTCGCGGCGGGCCGGGCTGCGGAGTTGCGCGGAGCGCGCCTGAAGTCGCGCAGCCACTGGCCGCCTGATTCGTCTCCAGGCAGAAGGCCTGCGTCGTCCACGCCGTCGAAGGCTGGCTGCGGCCGTTGCTCGAAGGCCTGCCTGCGCTCACCGCACTGCACCCCGCCTTGCCGCCGCGCAGCCTTCAGCCGCCAGCGTTGCGTGCCGCCACCGAGACGGGCAGGTCGACGTGGGCCTGCGCCGCCCGCGCCACGGGCGCGGCGGCCTGGCGCCACAGCGCATCGCTGCGGTCGATGATCTCCAGACGGCCGTCGGCATGTTCCACCAGTGCCGTCAGGCTCTCGACCCAGTCGCCGTCGTTGCAATACAGGATGCCGTCGATCTCGCGCACTTCGGCGTGGTGGATGTGGCCGCAGACGACGCCTTGCACGCCGCGCTTGCGTGCCTCGCGCGCAACCGCGACCTCGAAGTCGCTGACGTAGCTCACCGCCCGCTTGACCTTCAGCTTGAGGTAGCGCGAAAGGCTCCAGTACGGCAGCCCGAGATGGGCGCGCGCGCGGTTGAACCAGCGGTTGAGCTTGAGCGTGAACTCGTAAGCCGTATCGCCCGTGTAGGCCAGCCACTTGGCGCACTGGATCACGCCGTCGAACAAGTCGCCGTGGGTGACCCATAGCTTGCGGCCGTCGGCAGTGACGTGGATGCAGTCATCGACGACTTCGACGCCGCCGAAGTTGTGGGTCACGTAGCGGCGCGCGAACTCGTCGTGGTTGCCGGGCACGAAGATCACCCGCGTGCCCTTGCGGGCCTTGCGCAGAATTTTCTGCACCACGTCGTTGTGGGACTGCGGCCAGTACCAGGAGCGACGCAGTTGCCAGCCGTCGATGATGTCGCCCACGAGGTAGAGCGTCTCGCAGTCGACTTCGCGCAGGAAATCCATCAACGCCCGTGCCTGGCACCCCGGCGTGCCCAGGTGCAGGTCGGAAATCCATACCGTGCGCACCTGCAGCGGGCCAGGCGGGTCGTCGTGGTCCATGCTCGTGTGGGGTGTGGGCATGGTCCGGCATGGTCGCTGAGGCAGGTGACGAGGGTGTGACCCGCCGGCGACAGTTCAGCGTCAGTGCAGGCCCGGCGCAGAGCCAGATGAACGTGCCGCTGTTCTTGGCCCCGCCTGCCGACCTGTTCTAAGTCAGTACCACTCGGGCACGAACCGGTCGGCGAGCACCGGGTGGCGGGTGTAGTCGGCGTTGCGAACGCGTGCGGGCAGTTCAATCAACGGCCGCGCTATCTCTTGATAGGGCATCAGTGACAGCAGGTGGGCGATGCAGTTCAGCCGCGCCTTCTTCTTGTCCACCGCCTGCACCACCCACCAAGGCGCATCGTCGATGTGCGTGCGCTCGAGCATCGTTTCCTTGGCCTTGGTGTAGTCCTCCCAGCGGCGGCGGCTTTCCAGGTCCATGGGGCTGAGCTTCCACTGTTTCAGCGGGTCGTGCATGCGGCCCAGGAAGCGCAGGTGCTGCTCGTCGTCGGTGATCGAGAACCAGTACTTCACCAGCTGGATGCCCGAGCGCACCAGCATGCGCTCGAACTCGGGCACCGAACGGAAGAACTCTTCCACCTCGTCTTCGGTGCAGAAACCCATCACCCGTTCAACGCCGGCGCGGTTGTACCAGCTGCGGTCGAACAGCACCATTTCTCCGGCAGCCGGGAGGTGCGCCGCGTAGCGTTGAAAGTACCACTGCGTCTTTTCGCGATCGTTCGGCGCAGGCAGTGCCACGACCCGGCACACGCGCGGATTCAGTCTTTGCGTGATGCGCTTGATCACGCCGCCCTTGCCGGCGGCGTCACGCCCCTCGAACAGAATCACCACCTTGTGACGGGTGTGGGCTACCCAGTCCTGCAGCTTGACGAGTTCGCCCTGCAGCCGGAACAGCTCGCGGAAGTAGCGCTGCCGGGCAGTACGGTCGGAGTCGTTGTCGCCACCGCCGGTGGGGGACTCGATGACGCCGAGGTTGCGGTCCTCGAGTTCCAGTTCCAGTTCTTCATCGTAGCCATCGAGCAGGTCGAGTTCGATGCGGCGCAGCAGCTCGGCGTGTCCGTCGGGTGTCAGGTCGAGGCTCATGGCGGGTGTGATCCGATGCGGTTCTTGAAGGCGAAGACGTTGACGCCTTTGCATGACAGGCCTGTGACGCCGGCCATCGAAGCGACCGCCCCGGCTGCCTCAACCCCCCAGCCGTGGCGCTCAGGCAGGCAGCGGCAGCCAGGCCGTGAAGGTGCTGCCGTGACCGATGCCGACGCTGTGGCATGCCACGTCACCGCCGTGCATCTGCAGCAGCTGCCGCACCAGCGAAAGCCCGATGCCGAGGCCGGTGTTTTCGTGCGGCCCTTCAATCTGCGAGAACATGTCGAAAATGCGCTCTTGCATCGACGGCGCGATGCCGCGGCCGCTGTCGCTGACCCGCATCACCGCATGGGCGCCCTCGACGCCGGCGAAGAGCACGATGTTTCCACCCGCCGGCGTGTACTTGATTGCGTTCGTCAACAGGTTGCTCAGCACCTGCGCCAGCCGCGTCGGGTCGCCGTCGAGCCAGACCGGTTGCTCGGCCACCTGCAACTCGAGCCGGTGCCCGGCGGCGGCGATCAGCGGCTGTATCGACTCCACCGCGTGCTCGACCACGCTTTGCAGCGTGATGCGCGAACGGTACAAGGCCAGCTTGCCGGTGCCGATGCGCGAGACATCGAGCAGGTCGTCGACCAGCCGCACCAGGTGCTGCAACTGCCTTTCCATCATCGCGCGCGTGCGCTCGGCCACGGGGCTGTCCGGCGGCGCCAGCCACAACAGCTTCAAGCCGGAGCGGATCGGCGCCAGCGGCCCGCGCAGTTCGTGGCTGAGCATGGCGATGAACTCATCCTTGCGGCGGTCGACTTCGCGCAGCTTTTGTTCGAGCTGCCGGCGCTCGCTGATGTCAACGCTGATGCCGACCAGCCGGCGTGCCGAGCCGTCGGGGCCGCGCTCGACGCGCGCCAGCGCCAGCATCCAGATCGGCGGGCGGTCATGAGCCTGATCGATTCGGTAGTCGAAGCGACAGTCGGGCGTTTCGCCGCGCAGCGCGCGCTGCACGGCGGCGTTCATGCCTGCGCGGTCGTCCGGGTGCGCCAGCGCCAGCCAGGTCTGGTAGTTGTCAGCGGGGCGCGGCGGCTCCCGGTTCAGCGTGCCCGCCAGGTTTTCGTCGACTTCCAAGAGATCGGCCTCGATGTGCCACGACCAGGCCACCGCATGGCCTGCTGCCAGCGCCAGCTGCAGCCGCTCGGTGCTGTCGCGCGCCTGTTGTGCGAGTTGGCGCAGCGCGGTCACGTCGTGCGTCACGCCGAGCACATGCTCGACACTGCCGTCTGCAGCCAACTCGGCCACCAGCCGCGACGAGAAGTGCTGGCGCCCGGCCAGGCCGTCGAACGAGAACTCCATCGACCTCGGCTGACCGGTGTCGAACACCGACTGCACGGCCTCTTCCCACTGCTCGACCAGCGGCGGCGGCAGGTCGAGTTCGCGGTTGGTCTTGCCGATCAGCTCGCCCGGCGTGCGGCCGGTGATGCGGGTGATCGCGTTGTTGACGAAGACGTGGCGCAGCTGGCGGTCGAAGCGCGTCAGCACGTCGGGTGAGTTGTCTGCCAGCGCGCGGAACTCGCGCTCGCGCTGGGCCAGCATCCGGGTGCTCTGGCGCAGATCACGCGCCATGGCCCAGCGCTCCATCGCGTGCGTCGTCGCGCGCAGCAACGCCGACGGCGTGAGCTGCATTTTCGGCAAATGGTCCTGCGCGCCGCAACGCAGCACCTGCCGCCCGAGTTGCGGGTCGTTGGACCCGGTGAGCACGACCACCGGGCACAACACCGCGCCGTCGCCGTCGCAAAGCGCGGCCAGCACTTCGGGCGCATCCATGTCGGGCAGGTAATAGTCGAGCAATACGCAATCGGGTGGGCCGTCGGCGGACTCGCGCACGGCCGCGATCGCGGCCGCGCCGAGTCCGGCCTCGCTGAGGTTGAATTGCAACTCCGAGCCGCTGAGCAGCAGCCTGCGCTGTTCGCTGCGGTCGTCGGCGTTGTCGTCGACGATCAGCACGCGCAGGCGCTGCGGCAGTGGCGTTGCCATCGCGGGGGTGGCGCTCACGGCTGCACACCCCGGCCGGGATGAGGGACGACAAGGTCGAGCCAGTAACCGAGCACGGCCACCATCGCTTCGAGGTGCTCGGTGTAGCGCACGGGCTTCAGGTGGTAGGCGTTGGCCCCGGCGCGGTAGCAATAGCCGACGTCGCGCGGGTTGGCCGAGGTGCTGACGACGACGACCGGGATGGTGCCCAGGATGGGGTCGCTCTTGATCCGCCGCAGCGTTTCGCGGCCGTCCATGCCCGGCGTGTTGAGGTCCATCAGCACCAGCGCCGGCAACTCGGCCTGCGGCTGCTGCAGCAGCGCCATGCAGGCGTCGCCGGTCAGGACGCGGCGCAGCCGCACCAGCGAGTTGCAGCGCAGGGCCGCCTGCTGTACGGTGTCGGCGTCTTCGTCGGAGTCCTCGACGAGGATGAACTCGGGCGCTTCCGTCATGGTGGGCCCTCCAGCCCATCGTCGGCGGGCATTGAAAAGTAGAAGCAGCTGCCCCCGCCAGGGGTCGACTCGATCCACACCGCGCCGCCATGGCGCTCGACCAGTTTCTTGACGATCGTCAAGCCAGCCCCGGTGCCGCCGCCGAACTCGTCGCGGCCGTGCAGCCGGCGGAACATCTTGAACACCTGATCGATGTGGCGCGGCTCGATGCCGATGCCGTTGTCGCGCACATAGAGCACGGTCTGCCCGCACGCCGCTGCCGGCCACCCCGCGTGCGGGGTGTGTGCGGTGTGCGCGGTGCGCGCGGCGGATTCGTGCGGGGCCAGCCAGCCGAGCTTGATCGTCGTCGTCGCCTGCTGGTTGTATTTCAGCGCGTTCGACAACAGGTTGGTGTAGACCTCGCGCAGCCGCACGCGGTCGGCGCGCACGGTGGGCAGCGGGCGCGGCACGTCGATGTGGGTCGGCTTCTCGCCACGCCGCGCGGCCACCATTTCAAGCGCCTCTTCGACGACTTCACCGACGTCGCAGTCTTCGAGCTGCAGCGCCACGCGGCCGACGCGCGAGAAGTGCAGCAGCGAATCGAGCAGGCTGTCCATGCGCAGCGTCAGCCGCGTCAGGCCGGCCAGGCGCTGGTGGTCGGCGTCGCTGAGCAGGGCGGCGTTTTCGGCCAGTTGGTGCGCGTACTTGTGGATGCCACGCAGCGGCTCTTTCAGGTCGTGGCTGGCGACGTAGGCGAAGGCGTCGAGCTCGTCGTTGCTGCGCGCCAGGTCGGCGTTCAGGCCGGCCAGCTGCTCGGCGCGCGCCATGATCAGCTCCATCATCAGCATGCGAAAGCGCAGCGCGGCTTCGAGTTCGACCGCCAGCCACGGCTTGCTGCGGCCGCGCACCGACTCGACGAACAACTCGAAGCTGGCACGCGGCGTCAGCCGCGACCCGTGCGGGCCGACGACACTGGGCTTGTCGTGCGGGTTGCCGCCCCAGCGCACGGTCTGTGTCGTCTCGGGCCTGAACCACAGCACCAGGTTCTTCGCATCGTGCGACAGCGCGATCGCCAGCACACCGCTCGCCACGTCGGCGAACGCCTGGCCGGGCGGGTAGTGCGCCGAGAGCCGGTCGGTGGCAAACAGCGGCCGGTCGCGCAGCAGCATCTCGGGGCGCGCGGCCAGCCACCCGCGCAGCGCATCGAGCTCGCGTTCGCTCGGCGTGCGGCCGGCACACCACCAGCGTTCGCGGTGGTAGAGCGCCGTGCCGCCAGTGTCGAGGCCGTCGAGCAGCGTCGGCGGGCCGTCGAGCAGCGCCGCCAGCCCGCCATCATGCGCCGCCTGCGTCACCAGTTTCTGCAGCACGCTGTCGATGCGCTGGCGGTAGGCCGCATGCTCGCGTTCCTCGGCCGCGGCGTGCTGCAGCGAGACGATCTGCGCCAGCAGCTCGCAAGCGGCGCGCAGGTCGTACGGCATCTCGAACGGGGCGCTGTAGTGGTGGCCGGCGATCAGCCCCCACAGTTTGTCGTCGCGGCGGATCGACAGCGTCAGCGTGGCCGCGACGCCCATGTTGCGCAGGTACTCGGTGTACATCACCGAGGGCGCGCGCAGCGCACAGTGGGTCATCGTCAGCGGCCGGCCGCTGTCGGGGTGGGTCAGCGGCACCAGTTCGGCCAGACCGCCGTCGACGTCGCGCAGTGGCCGTATCCACGTCTGGCGGAAGACCTCGCGCGCCGGCTCGGGGATGTCCTGCGCCGGATAGTGCAGGCCGAGCCAGGATGGCAGGTCGTCGCGTCGGTTTTCGCAAACGACCTCGCCATGGCCGTCATCGTGAAAGCGGTAGACCATCACGCGGTCCAGGCCGGTCAGTGCGCGGATCTCGGCGCAGGCGATATCGCCGAGCGCCGACAGCGTCGTCGCGCGCTGCAGCCGCGCGACGCTGCGCCGGATCAGCGCGTAGAAGTTGCGCTCTTCAGTGGCCTGGTGACCGGTGGCCTCGAACTCGAGCACCACGACGCCGTCGACGGTGTGCACGCTGGCGTCGAGCGCCAGGCCCGTGTGAACCGCCATGTGGGTGAAGGCATAACTCGGGTTGCGCTCGATCTCGGACTGCCGCGCCGGCGGTTTCACGCTCTCCTGCACGCTCTCCTGCACGCTCGCCTGCATGCTCGCCTGCACGCTCTCCTCCACCAGCGCCTGCAGGCGCGCCGCATGCGCGGCGCCGACCAGTTCGTGCAGCGGCCGGCCCAGCAACGCTGCGGGCGCGGTGCCGAGCACGTCGGCGCTGTTCTCGCTGACCTGGGCGATCGTCAGGTCGGCCATGCGCAGCACCAGCAGCGCGCCGTGCGCCTGCACGCAGCCGGGCGTCTGCACCGGCTCGCTGTCGCAGTCGTTGATGCTGACGCCGAAACGCTTGGTGCTGTAGGCCTGGCCGTGCCAGGCCGGTGGCGGCAGAGAGACCGATGGGCTCATCGCGCGCTGTTCTCGCTGCGCCACGGGCGCAGGCTGGCGACGGTGGCGGTTGCCGCTGGCCGGGCCGGCGCTGCTGCGTCGTCATCGACGTGCGCGACAAAGGCGCTGCGAAACGGTTTGCACATCTCTGCGGTCCTGTGCTGGAAGCGGTTGAAGAATGAGCCGAGGGAGCGGTGTCGATGGCGTCGTGCTCGGAACGCCCCCCCTCTTCCCTCTACTACCCGTGGTCGCGCCAAAACGCGTACAGACGCTGGGCACCCCTGCCGCGCCTTCCAGGATTGCCTGTTCGGACGTTAGCACGGGTCCCGAGCGCCTTGTCGCCCAGGCCGGGCTCGATGCTGCTCACGCAGACGTGCCTGGTCAAAGCACCACGAGCCGCACCATGAGCCGCAGCACGAGCCGCACCACGAGCCGTGGATGCCGGCGTGGTGTGCCCGCCAACAGTTGAATCAGTGCTTTTCAAAAGCGGCGCTCGGGCCCGCGCAGGATGCAGGTGAATCCCGGCGTTTGCTCGAACAGGCTGCGCCAGCTCTCCTCGGCAGCCTGCGACGCACGCCAGTCCAGCACCTTTACGGTGGTCAAGGTGGGGGGCATCCCCAGAGAATGAAGAGCACCGACCAGGGTCAGCGCAATCGCCTGGCCCGAACATGCTGCGCTGCCGTGAAGCGCGCCGCGGGCACGCCGATTGCTCCCGCTTCGGATTGCCCTCGCTTCGTGTCATGTCGTCCACTTACACCGCGTTGCTCCGACAAGTTCTGCCGCCCGACGCTGCGACACGGGGCGCCTGCCTTCAGCGCGCGGGGCTGCAGCCGCACAAGTCGCCGCCGCTGGCAATGGCCTTCGTCCTGCTGCGACGGTTCGGCAGGCTTTGCCGACACGTTTGCTGCAATTGCAAACCCGCGCAGTCACATTCACATCGGGCGACGACCCGCAACAAGGCACCGCCGTGAACGTACTGAGAAAGGCGCGGTCTGCGCCACGTTTTGCTCCAGTCGATTTGCTGTGGCGCGCCCCGCGCATGAAACTACCCGGTCTGTCGCATAGTCTTCACAGGTTGCGGTCGCGCCGCACTTTCAGCCGACTGGCCTCTTTGATGTTCTTTTCGATCCGATCCCGCGTCCTGTTGCTGGTCTTGGCCACGCTGCTTCCCGGCATGCTGGGCCTGGCCTGGTTGCTCAGCCACACCTACTCCGCCGAGCGTGAGGCCAACGAACGCACGCTGCGCGAAACCGCGCGCGCGGTCTCGCAGGTCATCGACGGCGAACTGCTGCGCCGTGCGACCATCGCCCGCGTCCTGGCGCAGTCGCGCTTGCTCGATGCGCCCGCGCCGGCGCGGGCCCCCGAGCTGGACCAGGTCGAGCAACAGGCGCGGCGGGCCTTGGTGGGTCTGGACGGTTGGATCGAGCTGCGAAGCGCCGGGCAGGTGCTGTTCGACACCCGCGGCGACGCCTTCTCCGGCCGCAGCCTGCCGGTGCATGCCCTCGCGCAGCAGCCGCATATCGAACCCCTGTGGATGCCGTCTCCGGGCGGCTCGAGCCCCGACACCTCGCCCGACACACCGCCGGCCACCTCTTCCGACGCCACACCCGCCAGCGTGCCCCATGCCGCAATCGTGCAGCCAGTGCAGCGCGACGGCCGCACGCTCTACGAGCTGGTGATAACCGTCTTGCCGGCGGAGATGCAGCGGCTCGTCGACGCTCAGACACTGCCGCCGGGCTGGGTCGGCGCGGTGCTGGACAGCCAGGGCACGCTCGTCGCTCGGTATCCCGGCGGTGAGGCCTACACAGGCCGATCTGCCACGGCCGACTTGCGCCGAAGCTTGCAGGACAAGACGGAGGCGCTGCTCCAGTCGGTGTCGCTGGATGGGCGGCCGACCACCGTCTATTTCAGCCGTGCGCCGATGGGTTGGTCTTATGTGCTGGGCATGCCCACCGAAGTCTTTGCGGGCCGGGTGCCCGAAGCGGTGCTGCGCGTCGGCCTGGTCGCGCTGCTGCTGTCGGCGTTGGCGGTGGCCGGCGCGCTGTGGCTGGCGCGGCGCATCGTGCTGCCGGTACGGGGCCTCAAGCGTGCCGTGCTGGAGCTGCAGAGCGGCCAGCCGGTTCAGGTTCGCGCCACGGGCCTGGGCGAATGCGACGAGGTCACGAGCGCGCTGGCCGAAGCCGCGCAGACCATCCGCAATGGCCGCGCCGAACTCGAGCGCCAGGTGGCCGACGCGGTCGAGAAAACCCGCCTTGCCGAGCAGCACGCCGCGCAGGGCCAGCGCGTGGCCGCAGTCGGGCGGCTGACCGCCGGAGTGGCACACGACTTCAACAACCTGCTGGGTGTCGTGAGCAACAGCGCCCACCTGATACAGCGCCACCCGGCCGCGGCCGAACTGCAATCGCCGCTGGCGGCCACGCAGCGCGCGGTTCAAATGGGCAGCCAGCTCACCCAGCACCTGTTGCGCTTTGCCGGCAGGCAGCCCGTCAAACGCCAGCAGGTGCAGCTGGCTTCGGCCCTGCCCGAGATGCAGGCGTTGCTGAGCAGCGTGCTGGGCGCGCGCGTGAAAGTGTCGGTGCATGTGGCGCCCGGTACCGCGGCGGTGCACGTCGATAGCAGTGAGCTGGAGATGGCTCTCATCCATCTGGCACTGAACGCGCGCGACGCGATGAGCAACGGTGGCGAGCTGCGCTTGCGCGCGTGCGATGCCCATGCCGACGACCTGGCGGACAGCCCGAGCCTGGCGCCGGGCCCTTATGTGCTCATCAGCGTGGGCGACGATGGCGTGGGCATCAGCCCCGAGCTGGTCGCGCATGTTTTCGAGCCCTTCTTCACGACCAAGGGCCTGGGCCAGGGCAGCGGCCTGGGGCTGAGCCAGGTGCACGGTTTTTGCACCCAGGCCGGAGGCAGCGCGCGGCTGCGCAGCACACCCGGACTGGGCACCACCGTGATGCTGCTGTTGCCGGCGGCCGCAGGGCTGCCGGAGCCGGCCCTGGCCCCAACGACTGCAGCCGCTGATGCCCAGGCCCAGCAAGCGCAGGCGAAGCGCCGGATTGCCGGTGCGCGCGTTTTGTTGGTCGAGGACAACCAGGCGCTGGGCGACATCACCGCAGCGCTGCTGGTGGCGCACGGCGCGCGCGTGCAGCGTGCGGACGACGCGATGCAGGCGATGCGCCTGGTCGATGCGGGGACGACTTTCGACGTGGTGCTTTCCGACGTGATGATGCCCGGGGCGATGGACGGCCTGGCGCTGGCCCGCCACCTGCGCGTGGTGCGGCCGCTGCTGCCGGTGGTGCTGATCACCGCTTTCGGCGATGCCTTGGCGGCCGCAACCGCCGAGTTCAAGGTGCTGACCAAGCCCTGCCCGCAGGACGAGCTTCTGCTCGCGCTGAGCGAGGCCATCGGCAGCCAGACCAGCCGCAAGCTCTGAGAGCATCCAAGGCCCCTGGCGGCGCCCGGCGTTCGCGGAGAAAAAAGGGCGTCACGGCCAGGCCTTTGCTCCCTCTCCCTTCCAGGGAGAGGGTTGGGGTGAGGGTGCAATGCCAGCAAATCAACGACTTGGAAGTTTTGTTTCTCATGAAGCTGAGAGTCTTTCGATCAAGGCCCGAGCTATGGCTGTGCTTTGCGCCAGAGCCAGGAGGCCCTGGCCTTCGCCAGGCACAAACAATCCTCAGGACTGTTTGAGTCCGGGCTCAGCCTCAATCGGGCGCGTTTTGAAGCGCCGCCCGGTGTGCCGTGGTAGCCACAGCGGCTACAGAACCTCACCGCCGTGAAGGCGCATCGAGTGGCTGCTGGCCTGCCGGTCAGCCTGGTCTCGCGGGTGGGCAACGACCGCCCAATGGCCATCGAGCAGCGCTTCGCGCACGTCCATCTCCACCTCCGAGCGGTCCTGTGGAAGCCTCACCAGGCAAGTCAGCGAGATGAATGCCGCGGCCCAGATCAGAACGACGAACAGTGCAGACAGACCGCTGGGCGCACCCCC
>JBBQMM010000002.1:0-26750 GCA_038328935.1 Burkholderiales bacterium | reverse complement strand
GCCTTCTTCGCTTTCAGGATGGGCAGCGGGCAGTTCAGGCCGCGGGCATCCAGTTCTTTTTGCACGTCCATGGATGAAGATTCTATGCCCGGGGCGGGAGCTCGATGAATCGCGGCTCCAGCCCCCGCCCGCGCAGCCAGTCGGCCAACGCATAGCCGGTACCGGCACGCCAACAGCGCAGATCTTGAAGCTCGAACAGCTTGTATTCAGCAAGCTCCGGTGACAGCTGCACCATCCCTTGCGCCTGCACGTGGTAGGCGACGATGAGCTGGTTCATGCGCTGAAAGTCGTAGACGCCGATCAAACTGACCTGCTGCACGGTCAGCGCCGTTTCTTCCATCACTTCGCGCGTGATGCCTTCTTCAGGTGTTTCGCCCGCCTCCATGAAGCCGGTGATGAGCGCAAACACGCGGCCGGACCATGCTGCATTGCGGGCCAGCAGCACGCGGCCATCTTGATCAGTGCACTCCACCACCGCAGCCAACACGGGCGTGGGGTTGTTCCAGTGGGTCCAGCCGCAGGCTGCGCAGCGCAGCCGATCTTTCGGGCCACCGTCTTCGACGGCACTGATGATCGCCAGCGCGTTGCCACAGCTCAGGCAGAACCGCGCGGCGCTCACGAGGGAAACACACCCGTGGACAGGTAACGGTCGCCGCGGTCACAGACGATGAACACGATGGTGGCGTGGTCCAGGCGCTGCGCCAGCTGCAACGCCACCCAGCAAGCGCCCGCAGCCGAGATGCCGGCAAACAGGCCTTCTTCACGGGCCATGCGGCGCGCCATGTCTTCGGCATCGGCCTGGCTGACATAGACCAGCTCATCCACGTTGCGCGGGTCATAAATCTTGGGCAGGTAGGCCTCGGGCCACTTGCGGATGCCCGGTATGCGTGAACCTTCGCTGGGCTGGGCGCCGACGATTCTGACCGCCGGGTTCTTGCTCTTCAAGAATTGCGACACCCCGGTGATGGTGCCGGTGGTGCCCATGGCACTGACAAAGTGGGTGACGCGGCCCTGGGTGTCGGCCCAGATTTCGGGACCCGTGGTGTGGAAATGAACGCCCGGGTTGTCGGCATTGGCAAACTGGTCCAGCACCCTGCCTTTGCCGTCGCGTTGCATCTTTTCAGCCAGGTCTCGGGCGTACTCCATGCCACCGGCCTTGGGTGTCAGGATGAGCTCGGCGCCAAACGCCTTCATCGTCTGCGCGCGCTCGATCGACAGGTCCTCCGGCATGATCAGCACCATGCGGTAGCCCTTGATGGCCGCTGCCATGGCCAGCGCGATGCCGGTGTTGCCCGAAGTGGCTTCGATGAGTGTGTCGCCGGGGCGGATTTCACCGCGCTCTTCGGCGCCACGAATCATGCCGATCGCGGGCCGGTCCTTGACCGATCCCGCCGGGTTGTTGCCCTCCAGCTTGCCCAGCAGCACGTTGCCACGCGCAGCAACGGCGGCACCGGGCAGGCGCTGCAACTGCACCAGCGGCGTGCCGCCTATCGCGTCTTCCAGGGTCTTGTAGGCGGTGGCCTGCGTCATCCATCACTCCTTGACAGGCGCCATTGTGTCAGCGCCTGTGCGCTGGTCTGATGCACCATGTGATAATCCTCTGTTGACGGTGCGCCCGCAGGGTGAACCTCGCCCGCGTGACGAAATCGGTAGACGTAGCGGATTCAAAATCCGCCGCCGCAAGGCGTGCCAGTTCGAGTCTGGCCGCGGGCACCAACCCGGCATCTTGCCAACCCTGTTTCAGGTCTCTTTCGCGCCCGCAAGACCATGCCGCCGATCCCACAGCTGACCAAAAATCTGATGATTGCCTGCACGGGCGTCTTCGTTTTGCAGCTGTTCCTGCCATTGTCGGCGTGGTTCGCACTGTTTCCGTTGGGCAGCGGGCACTTCATGCCGTGGCAAGTGGTGAGCTACGCCTTTCTCCACGGTGGCATGGGGCACCTGTTCTTCAACATGCTGGGCCTGTGGATGTTCGGCTCCGAGCTAGAGCGGCTGTGGGGCCAGAAGCGTTACGCGCAGTTCCTGCTGGCCGGTGTGCTGGCCGCTGCGGTGGCACAAATCCTGGTGAGCCAGCTCACTGGCACGAACAACCCGACCGTGGGCGCCTCGGGCGCGTTGTTTGCGCTGCTGCTCGCCTTCGGCATGCTGTTCCCGAACCGCGTCATCATGCCGCTGTTCCCGCCCATCCCGATGAAGGCACGCACCTTCGTGCTGGTGTTCGGCGGCATCGAGCTGTTGCTGGGTTCTGGCCTGCTCGACTCGTTGTTCGGCATCGGGGGCGGCAACATCGCCCACTTCGCGCACCTGGGCGGCATGGTGGGTGGGTTCTTGA
Organism: Burkholderiales bacterium; assembly: GCA_038328935.1. GTDB lineage: Bacteria > Pseudomonadota > Gammaproteobacteria > Burkholderiales > Burkholderiaceae_C > Rubrivivax. Next base: position 24,418 of record JBBQMM010000002.1, on the reverse strand, counting down.
TGATCCGCTACTGGCGCGGGCACCCTCCCTTCGGCAAGCGCCGACGCTGATTTCCGGGCGCCCGTTCCACGCGCCCGTTCTAGCTTCCCGGCCAGACGGCCCCGGCCCCGGCTGCCGCTGTGGCAACGGGCTCTGACGGAGGCTGCAACCCCTGCAGCACCGTCGGGTACCTCAGCCGCAATTGCAACTCGGTTTTCAATCGGCGGTTGTCGATGCGGCGAGATTCACTCATGAAGCTGAGTTGCATCGGACCCAGTTGCTGCATGGCCTGCAAGCGCGTGATGCGCGGGGGCGCTGCCAGGCCTTCAAGACGGGCCACGAGGTCGAAGTAGTCGCCCATTTTCAGATCGGTGTCGTCGCAGACGTTGTAGACCCGCTGCGGGGCGCCGCGTGCAAGCGCTGCCACACAGGCGCGCGCCAGATCATCGGCATGGATGTGATTGGTGTAGACATCATCTTCCTGCGCCAGCACCGGTGCGCGCCGCACCACGCGGTCTCGCGGCTGGCCACCTTCCCGGTCACGGGCGTAGATGCCCGGGATGCGCAGGATGGAAACCGCAGCACCGGTGCGCCGGCCGAAGCGCCGCACCTGCGCCTCGGCATCCACCCGCCGCCGAGCCCGATCGGTGCCCGGAGCCACGCTGCGGGTTTCGTCCAGTCTCTGGCCCTGACAGTCGCCATACACGCCAGTGGTGCTGGCGTAGACCACGCGGCGCACCCGATGGCCTTTCAGCAGCGCCTGCAACAGAGCGCCCGTGCGCCGGTCGATCTGCCCGCTGCTGGCGGGCGGCGCCAGATGCAGCACCGCATCGGCAAGCCCGGCCAGCCGGCCCAAGGACGAGGGCAGGTCCAGGTTGCCCAGCAGCGGCACAGCGCCCGCCTGCCGCAGGATGGACAGTCGGTCAAACGAAGAAGTCAGCGCCAAAACGCGCCAATGGCTGCGCAGCAGTTTCAATACCCGCATGCCCACGTCGCCACAGCCCACGATGAGCAGCGTCTGACGGCGGCCGGCGGGCTTCCGTTCAAGGGTCATGGAATGAGGCCGTGTTCGTGTAGCCGGGCACAATTCGACTTGAGTTTACGTTTGCCCACTTCCTGCGTGGTTCCCGACACGCGCGATTCCCGACACCCGCGCGCGCCAGCCCAGTCGCCGTCCAACCAGCACCATGAGCTTCAACATCACCCTGACCCCCGCGCAACGCAGTTTCACCGTTGACGCCGATGAATGCATCCTGCCTGCCGCCATTCGCCAGAACATCGGCATGCCCTATGGTTGCCGTGACGGCGCTTGTGGTTCCTGCAAGAGCCGCCTGATCGAGGGCCGCGTCGTGCACGGGGTCCACCAGCAGAAGGCCTTGTCGACCGCAGAAGAAGAGGCCGGCTTCATCCTGACCTGCTGCGCCAAACCGCAGACCGATTGCATCGTCGAGGCCCGCAGCGTGCCCGGTGCAGGCGAGTACCCGGTGCTGAAGCTGCCCAGCCGTGTGCTGAGCATCGACAAGCCGGCGCACGATGTGGCTGTGGTGCGTCTGCAGCTGCCGGCCAACCAGAACCTGCAATACCGTGCAGGTCAATACGTCGAATTCATCCTGCGCGACGGCGCACGCCGCAGCTACAGCATGGCCAACGCGCTGCACAACCTGGGCAGCCCGCCAGCCATCGAGCTGCACATCCGCCACATGCCCGGCGGCAAGTTCACCGACCATGTGTTCGCTGCCCTGAAGGAGAAGGACATCCTGCGCATGGAAGGTCCGTTCGGCACGTTCTTCCTGCGCGAAGAATCCGCCAAGCCGATGATCCTGCTGGCCAGCGGCACTGGGTTTGCTCCCATCAAGGCCCTGATCGAGCAGCTGCAGCACAAGGCCAGCAACCGGCCCGTGGTGCTGTACTGGGGGTGCCGGCGCAGGGCCGACCTGTACCAGCACGACTGGTGCGTACAAACCGCCGCTGCGATGCCCAACCTGCGCTACGTGCCCGTGCTGTCGGAGTCGTTGCCGGCAGACGCCTGGGCCGGGCGCACCGGCTTCGTGCACCGGGTGGTGATGCAAGACTTTCCCGATCTCTCGGGCCATCAGGTGTACGCGTGCGGCACACCGGCGATGGTGGAGTCGGCGCAGCGCGATTTCGTGCAGCACTGCGGCCTGCCCGCCGACGAGTTTTTTGCCGACTCGTTCACCTCTGAAGCCGACAAACACCAAGCCGCCGCCTGACTGCGCGGTTGGCAAACGGAGCCCGACCGATGTTCAAACGCCGCACTGCCTTGCTGGCCGCAACCGCCGCCTGCGCGCTTCCTGCAGCCTGGGCACAAGCCCAGCCTGTACGCCTCATCGTGCCCTACCCGCCCGGTGGTCCGCTGGACATCGCGGCCCGCGTGCTGGCCGAACGCGTGAAAGACAGCCTGGGTACCGTCGTCGTGGAAAACCGCCCAGGCGCCGGTGGCAACCTGGGAGCAGACCTGGTGGCCAAGGCAGCGCCCGATGGCCGCACATTGCTGATGGGCGCCGTGGCCACGCACGCCATCAACCCCTGGCTGTACAAGCGCATGCCTTACGACGCGCTGCGAGACTTCACGCCGATCACGCTGGTGGCGCAGGTGCCGAACGTGCTGGTGATGAACGCCGAAACCGCGCAACGTCTGGGCATCAACAGCCTGGCCGACCTGGTGGCCTATGCAAAGCGCAACCCGGGGAAACTGAACTACGGCAGCGGCGGCAACGGCAGCGCGGGCCACCTGGCAGGCGAGATGTTCAAGGCCCAGGCGGGTTTGTTCGCGGTGCACATCCCGTACGCTGGCGGGCCGCCCGCCCAGCTGGCACTGGTAGGGGGTCAGGTCGACTTCAACTTCGACAACCTGGCCGCGGCGTCGGCCAACATCAAGAGCAGCCGACTCAAGGCGCTGGCCGTCACCACCGCTCAGCGCTCCAGCGCCCTGCCCGACGTGCCCACCGTGGCCGAGAGCGGTGCCGCGCTGGGATTGAAGGCCTTTGACATCAGCACCTGGTTCGGGCTCTTTGCGCCTGCAGGCCTGCCTGCGCCGCAACTGCAGGCCCTGCACAAGGCCTTCACCGATGCGCTGAACACCACCGAAGTGAAGAGCCGCCTGGCCAGCCTGCTGGCGCAACCGTCGCCGACCACACCCGAACAGTTCGCCACCTTCGTGCGCCGCGAGCGTGACACGTCCGAGACGGTGGTGAAGGCCAGCGGCGCAAGCGTGGACTGAGCACTGCGCCCAGCCGGGCAACCTGCAGGAGCAGCCTGCAGGAGCAGCCTGCAGGGGCAACCGACAACGGACAACCTGCAAGGGCGACCCACCGATCCCCGCCAAGCCCGAGCTTGCCATCGGCAACCGGCGCGGCAGCGCCGACGCTTCTATTCGCCCAGGTAAGCGGCGCGAACCTTGGGGTCGCGGAGCAATACCTTGGCTTCGCCCGTCATCGTGATCTCGCCCGACTCCATCACATAGCCCCGGTCGGCCAGGCCGAGTGCCCGGCTGGCGTTCTGTTCCACCAGCAGCACGGTGGTGCCGCGGCTGTGGATGTCGGCCACGACCTCGAAGATCTTGTCCACCATGATGGGACTCAGGCCCATGCTCGGCTCGTCCAGCAGCAGCACCTTGGGGCGCGCCATCAGCGCCCGGCCCATGGCCAGCATCTGTTGTTCGCCACCGCTCATGGTGCCCGCCAGCTGCGACGCACGCTCTTTCAACCGCGGAAAAATGCCGAACACCTTGTGGATATCAGCCTCGATCTCGGCCTTGTCGTTCCTGACAAAAGCACCCATCTGCAGGTTTTCGGTGATCGTCATGCGGGCAAAGGTGCCGCGTCCTTCGGGCACCATCACGAGCCCCTGTTCGACCAGATTCCAGGCGCCCTGCCCCTTGATGGAACGGCCCATGAATTCGATCTCGCCGTCGGCCGAGGGCTGGATGCCGGTGATGGCCTTCAGCGTCGTGGTCTTGCCGGCGCCATTGGCTCCGATCAGACACACCAGCTCGCCCTGGTGCACTTCGAAGCTGACGCCCTTGACCGCCTGAATGCCGCCATAGGCCACCTTCAGCCCGCTGATCTTGAGTAGTGTCGTGCTCATCGCTGTTGCGCTTTCAGTGTCCGGCGCCGAGGTAAGCCTCGATCACCTTCTCGTTCTTCTGCACGTCGGCTGGGTTGCCCTCGGCGATCTGCCGGCCGTAGTCGAGCACCGTCACACGGTCGCACAGGCCCATCACCAGCTTCACATCGTGCTCGATGAGCAAGATCGTGCGGCCGTCCTTGCGGATGCGGTCGATCAGCTCGCGCAGCACCACCTTTTCCGTGGCATTCATGCCGGCGGCGGGCTCGTCCAGCGCGATCAGCTTGGGGTCGGTGGCCAGCGCACGCGCAATCTCCAGGCGCCGCTGGTCGCCGTAGCTCAGCGTGCGGGCGCGATAGTCGGCATAACGGCCGATGCCCACGTAGTCCAGCAACTCCTGCGCACGCCTGGCGATGCCGGCTTCTTCAGCCTTGAAACTGGCGGTGCGGAACACCGCACCGAAGAGCCCGGACTTGGTGCGCACATGGCGGCCCACCATCACGTTCTCCAGCGCCGTCATCTCCGGGAAGAGACGGATGTTCTGGAAGGTGCGCGCAATGCCGTGTTTGGCCACTTCGTGCACGGCGCTGGGGTTGTAGGGCTGGCCACCGAGCTCGAAGGTGCCAGCGTCGGGCGTGTAAAGGCCGGTAATGACGTTGAAGAAGGTGGTCTTGCCGGCGCCGTTCGGTCCGATCAAACCGTAGACCTGCCCGCGCTGGATCGAGATGCCCACTTCGGACAAGGCCTGCAGGCCGCCGAAGCGCTTGCTGACGCCCTGGACGTTCAATACGACATCGCTCATGTTCAGCCCGCCTTGCCGCTGTTGCCCACCGCCCCGGCCGCGCCGGCGTTGACCGGGTTGGGGGCTGCCTTGCCATGCTCAGGTGCAGGCCACAAGCCACGCGGACGCAGCAGCATGATGCCGATCATGGCCGAGGCAATCAGCAGCTGCCGCAGGATGGACGCGTCCAGGCGCCCCCCGGTGGCCTGCTGCAACGGGCCGGCGACATAACGCAGCACCTCGGGCAACGCGGCCAGCATCACCGCGCCGAGGATGACGCCCGGCAGGTGCCCCATGCCGCCCAACACCACCATGGCCACGATCATCACGCTCTCCATCAGGCTGAACGATTCGGGCGACACAAAACCCTGGAAGGCGGCAAACATGGCGCCGCTGACTCCGCCGAAGCTGGCCCCCATGCCGAAGGCCAGCAACTTCATGTTGCGGGTGTTGATGCCCATCGCCTTGGCCGCGATCTCGTCTTCCCGGATGGCCATCCAGGCGCGTCCGATGCGGCTGGTTTCCAGGCGGTGGCAGATCACGACGCTGATCACCACGAGCACCAGAAACAGGTAGTAGTACATGGTCACCGATGGAATGGTGAAGTCGCCGATCTGCAGCTTCTTGCCGAAGTCCAGGCCGAACATGTTCATGCCGTCGATGCGGTCCAGCCCCCGCGGGCCGTTGGTGATGTTGACGGGATGTTCAAGGTTGTTCAGGAAGACGCGGATGATCTCGCCGAAGCCCAACGTGACGATGGCCAGGTAGTCACCGCGCAGCTTCAGCACCGGCGTGCCCAACAGCACCCCGGCCAAAGCGGCCAGGCCGGCCGCCAGCGGAACCACGGCCCAGACGGGCGTGTGCAGCCCGTTCGGAAACAGCGCAGCGATCCACGGGAAGTTCTCGAACAAATGCGGGCTGGCCAGCAGCGCATACATGTAGGCGCCCACGGCGTAGAAAGCCACGAAGCCCAGGTCCAGCAGGCCGGCATAGCCCACCACGATGTTCAGGCCCAGCGCCAGCAGCACGTACAGCAGCGCCAGCGCCATGATGCGTACCCACCCCTGGCCGAACTGCTGCGCAAAGAGCGGCAGCGCAATCAACGCCAGCGCGCACAGGAAGAAGACAACGATCTTGTTCTTCATGGGTTGCCCTCTCATGCCCGGTCAGCCACGCGCTCGCCCAGCAGCCCCTGCGGCCGCAGCGTCAGCACCAGGATCAGCGCCACAAAAGCGAAGATGTCGGCGTAGTGGCTGCCCAGCACACCCCCCGTCAGATCGCCCAGGTAACCGGCGCCCAGCGCCTCGACCAGGCCCAGCAGGATGCCGCCCACCACCGCGCCGCCCAGGTTGCCGATGCCGCCCAGCACCGCGGCCGTGAAGGCCTTGAGCCCGGGCAGAAAACCCATGGCGTGCTGCACGGTGCCGTAGTTGGCGGCCCACATCACGCCGGCCACGGCAGCCAGCGCAGCGCCGATGATGAAGGTGGCAGAGATCACCATGTCGGGCTTCACGCCCATCAGCGCGGCCACGCGGGGGTTCTCGGCCGTGGCGCGCATCGCGCGGCCCAGTTTGGTCTTGTTGACCAAATACATCAGTGACGCAAGGATGACGACCGTCAGGCCCAGGATCAGACATTGCGTGACGCTGATGACGGGCCCACCCAGGTTGATCGGATCACTGGGCAGCAGGATCGGATAGGGCTTGGGGTTGGGCTTCCAGATGATCATGGCCAGCGTCTGCAGCAGCAGACTCATGCCCATGGCCGTGATCAGCGGCGCCAGCCGCGGCGCGCTGCGCAAGGGGCGGTAGGCCAGCTTCTCGATCGTGAAGTTGAGTGCCGCACAGATCACGATGGCGCACACCAGCGATATCAACATCATCAGCCAGCCCGGCATGCCGCTGTCGGCCAGCAGCAAGACCACCGTCCAGCTGACCATGGCGCCCACCATCAGCACTTCGCCATGCGCGAAATTGATGAGATTGATGATGCCGTAGACCATCGTGTAGCCCAGTGCCACCAGCGCATACATGCTGCCCAGCACCAGACCGTTGATGATCTGTTGGAAGAAGGTTTCCATCGAGACTGACTCCGTTTGTCGACGCCCGGCTTGGCAGGCCCCGTGACACGCAAGAAGCAGGCCGCTCCATGCACCCCGTCAAGGCAAGACTCAAGCAATGCGTTTGCGACGTTGCGGCGGCATTCTAGGTTCGGTCCCAGCGTGCATCGGGGCGGAGTTACCCGTTTGGCGGCCGAAGGAAACGGGCCGACACCGTGCAGATTTCGCGCCATCACCGCGCCGGCAGCGCAATCAATCCGGGCCTTCAGGCTGACCGTGCGCCTGCTCGTCCAGCCGTCGCAGCTCTGCCAGACGCTCGGCAATGCGCAGTTCCAGCCCGCGGTTCACGGGCTGGTAGTAGTGTCGCCTGGGCAACCCGTCTGGCAGGTAGCTTTCGCCGGCGGCATAACCCTGGACTTCATCGTGCGCATATCGATAGTCCTTGCCGTGCCCCAGATCCTTCATCAATCGGGTCGGCGCATTGCGAAGGTGGCTGGGCACGGGGCGTGAACCGTCACTGCGCACCAGCGCTCGCAGCTCATTCCAGGCCTTGTAGACCGCATTGCTCTTCGGCGCCACGGCCAGGTAGGCCACCGCCTGCGCCAGGGCCAGTTCGCCTTCTGGCGAACCCAGGCGCTCAAACACTTCGGCAGCGTCCAGCGCCATGCGCAGCGCCCGCGGGTCGGCCAGGCCAATGTCTTCGCTGGCCATGCGCACGATGCGCCGGGCGGCATAGCGGGGGTCGACTCCGGCGTCCAGCATGCGCGCCAGCCAATAGAGCGCCGCATCCGGGTTGGAGCCTCGCACCGACTTGTGCAGGGCCGAAATGAGGTCATAAAAGACGTCGCCACCCTTGTCGCCCCGGCGCAGCAGCGCGCCGAGTGTGGCTTCCAGCTCCGACAGTCCCAGCTGCGTGCGGCCCGGGTTGGCGGTGACCAGGTTCTCGTAGGCGTTGAGCAGCCGCCGCGCGTCACCGTCGGCATAAGCCACCAAATGCGCCCGCGCTTCGGGCTGCAGCGCCGCCGCCTGCAGCAAGGTCTGCGCGCGGTCCAGCAGCAACCCGAGGTCGGCATCTTCCAAGGGCTTGAGCACATGCACCGTGGCGCGCGACAGCAGCGCGGAATTGACCTCGAAAGACGGGTACTCGGTGGTGGCGCCTATGAAGCTGAACAGCCCGGACTCGACATGCGGCAAGAAGGCGTCCTGCTGCGCCTTGTTGAAGCGGTGCACCTCGTCGACAAACACCACCGAAGCGCGGCCGGCGCGCTGCTGGGCCTGCGCCTGCTCGACGGCTTCGCGGATGTCCTTCACACCGGCCATGACGGCCGACAGCACGATGAAATGCGCTTGGCTGGCACCCACCAACAGCCGAGCCAGGGTTGTCTTGCCCACCCCTGGCGGGCCCCACAGGATCATCGATGGCAGCCGCGCGGCCTGATGCGCCACCCTCAGCGGCCGGCCAACAGCGAGCAAGTGCGCCTGGCCCACCACTTCATCCAGGCTGCGCGGGCGCAACCGCTCGGCCAGCGGCAGGGTCGTGACATCGGGTTGGTGGTTGCCGGTCTGCCGGCTGGTCTGTGGCGCCTCGAAGAGCGCGCCCTGTGGCCCGTCTGGCAGTGCGGTTGGAGGGGTTGGCGGGTGACCCATGCAGGCATTGTGGCGTGCCGTTGCAAGCACGATGAATTGGCCACTCGGCAGCAGCCAATTCTCTGCGCTGCGGGCGTCCTTGAGCCCGCACACTGGTGGCCAGAATGCTGATGACAAGGTGGCGCGTGGAAGCTGCCCGCTCGTTGCACACCGCGCCCTCGTGTCGGGTGCACCCCGCACCAGCCACTGCAAGGAATCCCTATGAAGACCGATCTGCAACTGCTGACCCTGTGTGCCGCACTGGCCGCGCCCGCGGCCTGGGCCGACCACCCGCTGGTCAGCGAGACCGCCGATGCACTGGCACGCGGCACCTGCCAGATCGAGTTCGCGCGCGCCCACACAAGGGTCAGCTCGGCGCCGGCGGTGGGCAGTTCCGACGTGCAGTTCTCCTGCGGTGCGGGTGCCCAATCGCAATTGGCCATCGGCATGAAGAGCGCCCGCGTCGACGGGCTGCGCGCCGAGGGCTACCGGGTTGCTGGCAAGACCACGCTGCTCGCCCCGGAGGACGGACACACCGGCTACGGCGTGCGCTACAGCTTGGGCTGGGCCGCCCTGCAGGGCCGGCGCACCGAGCTCGAGTCGGCGACCATTCTGGCCGTGGCCACACGTGAAATCAGCAACGGCGTGATCGCACATGCCAATCTCGGCTTCACACGCCAGCGCCTGCAGTCCAAGTCCACCGGCCTGTGGTCGCTGGGCGTTGAAACCACCGACGCAGTCAGCCTGGCCGCTGACATCTTCGGCGAAGAGCGCAGCAAGCCTTCGGTCTCGTTGGGCGTGGGCTGGCGGGCCAGCAAAGACTTGCTTGTCAGCATCGCCTATGCCGTGCAATCAGCCGATGAGAAGGCCAAGACCCTCAGTCTGGGTTTAAAGCTGATGTTCTGATGGGGCGGCGCCAGAACCTGCGCAAGCGGTAACAGAACGGCACCGGGGCCTGGGCCGGGGACTGGCCGGCGGCTGCGAAACGCTGCACCGCACCGCACCGCACCGCACCGCACCGCACTGCACCGCACCGCACCGCACCGCACTGCGCTGCACTGCGCTGCACTGCGCTGCACTGCAAAGCCCGGTCAGCCTTTACTGTTCGACGACATCGGCGCCAGCCGGCGCCTTGAACTGGAACCGCGCATCGGGCACCAGGCCATTGGCGACGAAGCGCGAGAAGTCCAACCGCGAGCGCTGGCCAAAACTGTCGGTGATTTCGATGGCCACCAGTTCCTTGCCCCGGAATCCAACCCGCATTTCCTGAAACGACGCGCCAGGCGCACGCGGAGTCGCCGAGGCCCAGTCCAGACCTTGCGCAGAAGGCAGATTCGCGAGCTTGAATTCGGGCTCGAGCGAAGTGCCAGCCAGCACGGCGGCGGGCGTCGCGCCCAGCGCCTGCGTGAGCTTGCGCGAGCTGGCCTGGTTCAAGTCTGCGTCGTAGATCCACACCTTCTGCCCGTCAGCCACCATCAGTTGCTCGAACGGCTTGACGTAGGCAAAACGAAACCGATTCGGGCGCGAGAACTCGAACTCGCCGCTGCTGGTCTTCTTGCGCGCACCGTCTGGCGAGGTGACGGTCTGCACGAAGCTGGCCTGGCCGGTTTTCACGTCACGAATGAAAGCACGCAGCGAATCCACCGCATCGGCCCGGGCTGCGCCCGCTGCCGTCAGCAGCACGACCGCCAGCCACCAGGAACGCGCCAGCCAGGGCAGCAACCCTTGCGGTGGACGCCGCGGAGCCGGCTCCGCCAGGCTGCCAGCGTGACCCCGCTGAGCGGGAAGCGGCGGAGCCGCTGCGGGGGGCAGCCTACTCATCGCGCTTGGGGACCAGGATGTCCCGGTTACCGGTGTGTCCCATCGCCGAGACCACGCCCGACTGCTCCATCTGTTCGAGCAAACGCGCCGCGCGGTTGTAGCCAATGCGCAAATGCCGCTGCACCAGAGAGATCGACGCGCGGCGGTGTTGCAGCACGATGCCCACGGCCTGGTCATACATCGGGTCGGCCTCGCCGCCTGGCGAGCCGGCGCCGCCGGCACCTGCATCACCCCCGGCCGTGTCGCCATCGAGCACGCCGCCTTCGAGGATGCCTTCGATGTAATTGGGTTCTCCCTGGGTCTTCAAGTACTCCACAACGCGGTGCACCTCCTCGTCGCTGACAAAGGCGCCGTGCACGCGCATCGGCAGGCCGCCGCCCGGGGTCAGGTACAGCATGTCGCCCTGCCCCAATAGCGCCTCGGCGCCCATCTGGTCGAGGATGGTGCGGCTGTCGATCTTGCTACTGACCTGAAAGCTCAGGCGCGTTGGAATGTTGGCCTTGATGAGGCCGGTGATGACGTCGACACTGGGGCGCTGCGTGGCCAGGATGAGGTGCATGCCGCAAGCGCGCGCTTTTTGCGCCAGGCGGGCGATGAGCTCCTCGATCTTCTTGCCCACCACCATCATCAGATCGGCCAGTTCGTCGATCACCACCACCACGTGCGGCAGTCGCTCCAGCGGCTCGGGTGCATCGGGTGTCAGGCTGAAGGGGTTGGGCAGCTTCTCGCCACGCTCGCCCGCGTCGGCGATCTTGCGGTTGTAGCCCGCCAGGTTGCGCACCCCCAGCTTGCTCATCAGCTTGTAGCGGCGCTCCATTTCACCCACGCACCAGTTCAGCGCATTGGCGGCCTGCTTCATGTCGGTGACGACCGGCGCCAGCAGGTGCGGAATGCCTTCGTAGACGCTCATCTCCAACATCTTGGGGTCGATCAGGATCAGCCTGACGTCACGGGCTTCGGCCTTGTACAGCAGGCTCAGGATCATCGCGTTGATGCCCACGCTCTTGCCCGAACCCGTGGTTCCGGCCACCAGACAGTGCGGCATCTTGGCCAGGTCGGCCACCACCGGCTGACCCACGATGTCCTTGCCCAGGCCCATCGTCAGCAAGGAAGCGGAGCTGTTGTAGACGTCCGAGCCCAGGATTTCAGACAGCCGGATCATCTGGCGCCGCGCGTTGGGCAGCTCCAGCGCCATGGTGTTCTTGCCTGGAATCACCTCCACCACGCGGATGCTGACCAGCGACAGCGAGCGCGCCAGATCGCGTGCCAGGTTCACCACTTGCGCGCCCTTCACGCCCGTGGCCGGCTCGACTTCGTAACGCGTGATGACCGGGCCCGGGGACGCCGCCACCACGCGCACCTCGACGCCGAAGTCCTTGAGCTTCTTCTCGATCAGGCGCGAGGTCATCTCCAGGGAATCGGCATCCACCGACTCCTGGCGCGAAGTCACGCCATCGAGCAGATTCACCTGCGGCAGCCGGGTGTCGCTGAGTTCGGCAAACAGCGGCTTCTGGCGCTCCTTTTCAAGGCGCGGCGACGGCACGATGTCGGTCAGCACCGGCGCAATGAGCAAGGGCTGATGCGGCTGCTCCTGCTCTTCCTGGCGCTGCTCTTCCACCACCTCTTGCCGTTCTTGTGCTGCCATCTCGCCCATGCGGCGGTCTTCTTGCTGCTCACGCAGATCGGCGCGCCGTTCGCGCAGGCCGTCCAGCCGGGTGCCGATGGCATCGGCCAGGCGCAGCCAGGAAAACCGGAAGGCCAGGGCGGTGCCCACCACCAGCACAGCGATCCACAACACGCCCGAGCCGGCGAAGCCCAACCAGCGCATCGAGGCCGGGCCCAGGGCATAGCCCATGACGCCTCCGGCATGGCCGGGCAGCAGCACCTCCCAGCGATACAGACGCGACCACTCCAGCGCGCAGCTGGCCGCCAGCAGCAGCACCACGCCCAGCCAGAACTGCCAGCGCGGCTGGGCAGGTGGTTCCTGCTGTCCCCTCATCACATCCGCCAGCGTCTTCAACCAGGCGCGCAGCGTCACCGGCAACAGCCACCAGGCCGAAAAACCGAACAGGAAGAGCAGCGCGTCGGACACGCGCGCGCCCAGCACGCCAGCCTTGTTGTGCAACGCGGCGTGGCCGCCAGAGGTGCTGAAGGCCGTGTCGTCGGCATGGTGCGTGAGCATCGCCAGCAGCAGCAACACCCAGGCCAGCGCGCCCGCCAGCAGCAGCGCCTGCTGACGCCATCGACCGGGCGCAGCCGATGGCGCCATCACGGCATCGGCGGCGATGGCGGCGCCATCACCGCGCAAGGATCCAAGGGGAAAACTCATGCCGCGATTGTGAATGATCGCAAGCCAGGGAGCCGGGAGGGACCTCAATCATGGCCCACTCCCACCTGTCACGGCCGGTGCGGCTTTAGCCCGCAGATGCCTGCTTCGCAGGCAGCGAAGCCTTCAGTCGTTCTGCAGCCGTTCCTTGATGACGACAGAACCGCTCTCCTGGGTCTCGATGACGCCGCGTTCTTCCAAATCCTTCATCACGCGGCTGACCATCTCGCGCGAAGCGCCCACCACCTTGGCCATGTCCTGACGGCTGACCTTGTGGCGGATGATCTTCACACCGTCGATCTCTTCAGCCATGTCGAGCAGCGTGCGCGCCACGCGCCCATACACATCGAGCAGCGCCAGCGACTCAATCTGCCGGTCGGCATTGCGCAGTCGCCGCACCAGGCCGCGCATGATGCCGTAGGACAGCGTGGAGTTCTCGGGCAGGCAGCGCGCGAAGTCGGCGCGAGCCAGCACCAGCATGTCGGTCTGGATTTCGGCCCGAACGGTGGCCGAGTGGGGCTCGTTGTCGATCAGGCTCATCTCGCCCACGTAGTCACCCGACTCCAGCACCGCCAGGATGACCTCGCGGCCTCGTGTGTCGGCAGTCAGCACCCGGGCACGTCCGTTGAGCAAGATGAACAGCGCATTGCTCTTGCGGCCCTGCTCCACCACCAGTTCACCACGCCGGTAACGGCGCTTGACCACGCTGTCGGCAATGACCTGCGCCTGGTCCACGGTGAGCATGGAAAACAGGGGTACGCGGCGGATCAGGTCCAGGTTGGACAGCATCGACATCGGGGAACTCCTCTTGCGTGGGTGGTCGAAGCCTGCAAACCCGTCAACACAACAGATGTCCGAGGGTCTGCAAGAATCGATCTATTCTGCCGATGAATCTGTTTGTTTCCGTTGGAAGTGACACACATCCAGGCCCCAGATCTGCCCGTCGACCAAGTCTGCGCGGCGCTGGCACCAGCGTCTGTGCCAGTGCCCAGCGGGGCTCGGGCCGGACCGGACATCGAGTCGATTCATCTTTCACCCTTCTTCCACGTCCTGCACCCACCATGTCCCAGACCACGAACCACGCCCGAGTCCTCATCCTGGGCTCCGGCCCTGCTGGATACACCGCTGCGCTGTACGCAGCCCGCGCCAACCTGGAGCCGGTGCTGATCACCGGCATCGCGCAAGGTGGGCAGCTGATGACGACCACCGAAGTCGACAACTGGCCGGCAGACGTCGCAGGCGTGCAGGGCCCGCAGCTGATGCAACGTTTCCTCGAGCACGCCGAGCGTTTCAATACCCGCATCATCTTTGATCACATCAACCAGGTCGACTTCAGCCAGCGCCCGTTCAAACTGGTCGGCGACTCGGGCACCTACACCTGCGATTCACTGGTCATTGCCACAGGCGCCAGCGCCAAATATCTGGGGCTCCCCAGCGAACAGGCCTTCATGGGCCGGGGTGTGAGCGGATGCGCCACCTGCGACGGTTTCTTCTATCGCAACGACACCGTGTGCGTGGTCGGCGGCGGCAACACCGCGGTCGAAGAAGCGCTGTACCTGTCCAACATTGCGAGCAAGGTTCACCTGGTGCACCGGCGCGACAAGTTCCGCGCGGAGGCCGTGATGATGGACAAAGTGATGTCCAAGGTCGCTGCCGGCAAGATCGAGTTGCACCTTTGGCACACGCTGGACGAAGTGCTGGGCGACAGCACGGGCGTTACCGGCGTCAGGCTGCAAAGCACGCAAGGCGGCGGCACCAAGGACCTGGCCCTGAAGGGCTGCTTCATTGCCATCGGTCACCAGCCCAATACCGACATCTTCAAGGGGCAACTGGAGATGAAGGACGGCTACATCCTGACCCGCACAGGCCTGGACGGCATGGCCACCATGACCAGCGTGCCGGGCGTCTTTGCCGCTGGCGACGTGCAGGACCACATCTACCGTCAAGCCATCACCAGTGCCGGCACCGGCTGCATGGCCGCACTCGACGCCCAGCGTTTTCTGGAGCAACAGGAAACCTGAGCTGGCGCCAGCCGCAAACTCCGGCTTATAATCAGCGGCTTTGCTGGAAACAGCACCAAAATCAATCTACTGTGGAGTGCTTCATGGCACGCGTCTGTCAAGTCACTGGCAAGGGCCCGATGGTGGGTAACAACGTTTCGCACGCGAACAACAAGACCAAGCGTCGTTGGCTGCCGAACCTGCAATACCGCCGCTTCTGGGTTGAAACCGAGAATCGGTGGGTGCGTCTGCGCATCAGCAACGCGGCGCTGCGCATGATCGACAAGGTGGGCATCGACAAGGTCGTTTCCGACCTGCGTGCCCGCGGCGAACTCTGAACCTCTAGGAGAGCAGCATGGCCAGCAAAGGCGGACGCGAAAAAATCAAGCTGGAGTCCACAGCGGGCACCGGCCATTTCTACACCACGAGCAAGAACAAGAAAACCACGCCCCAAAAGCTGGAATTCCTGAAGTTCGACCCGAAGGCACGCAAGCACGTGTTGTACAAAGAAATCAAGCTGAAGTAGGGGCAGCCCCAGCGGAGCTGGGAACCCGGATCCAAGCACACTGCCGGAAGTCAACAGAAAACCCGCCAATGGCGGGTTTTCCTTTTTGTGCGCGGGCTTGTGGTTTCTCTCGGACACTGCCGAGGCCTTCGAGAATTGAAAAAGGGGCTCCGAGGAGCCCCTTTGCTTTGCTGGTTCGTTGGACTGATCAGCGCACAACAGCGATTTGTTCGCGCTTGCCACCCTTGTAGGTGTACAGCGTGAGCGCGCCATTCTTGATGTCGCCCTTGTCGTCAAACGAGATCGTTCCCGTCACGCCCTTGTAGCCGGCCGTCTTGGCCAGCACAGGCAGGTACTTGGCCGGCTCGGCCGACCCCGCCTTGACCATCGCCGCCACCATCACGTTCAAAGCGTCGTAAACGTAAGGTGCATAGACCTGCACATCGGCGTTGTACTTCTTCTTGTAGGCAGCGTAGAAGTCGTCCATACCCTTCTTTGCTGTGCCCTCGACACCACCCGCTTCGGCGCAAACCACCTGGCCGTCAGCCATGGTGCCGGCAGCCAGCTTGGGCAGTTCACCCGTGCAGATGCCGTCGCCGCCCATGAACTTGGCTTCGATTCCCAGCTGCTTCATCTGGCGCATCATCGGCCCGGCCACGGCGTCCATGCCACCGAAGAACACGATGTCCGGCTTCTTGGCCTTCAAGCTGGTCAGGATGGCGGTGAAGTCGGTGGACTTGTCGCTCGTGAACTCACGCCCCACGGTCTTGCCGCCAGCGCCCTTGACACCCTTTTCGAACTCGTCTGCCACACCTTGGCCGTAGGCCGTGCGATCGTCGATGACGGCGATGCTCTTGCCCTTCAGGTCTTTCACGGCGTAGCGACCCAGCGTGCCACCCAGGTGCACGTCGTCAGCGACGACGCGGAACGTGGTCTTGTAGCCCTGGCGGGTGAACTTCGGATTGGTGGCCGACGGGCTGATCTGCGGGATGCCGGCATCGCTGTAGATCTTGGATGCCGGGATCGAGGTGCCGGAGTTCAGGTGGCCGATGACGCCGTTGACCTTGCTGTCGACCAGCTTTTGCGCGGCAGCGGTACCCTGCTTCGGGTCGCCAGCATCGTCCTCGGCCAGCAACTCGAACTTGACCTTCTTGCCGCCAATGGTCGTGCCCTTGGCATTCAACTCTTCGATGGCCATGCGGGCGCCATTTTCATTGTCCTTGCCCAGGTGCGCGATGCTGCCGCTGGTGGGGGCCACGTGACCGATCTTGACGACCATGTCTTGGGCGTAAACCGAGCCGCTCAGCAAAACAGCTGCCGCACCGGCGATCAGGTTGAATTTGACTTGCATGCAGATACCTCCAGGTAAAAGTTGTCGAGATAGACAAAGAGTGAAAAGTAAGCGAGAAACGATAACCCACAACCCGGCCCCCGGGAACTCGGGGATTACAGGGGTACGACCGCTGGCTCAAGCAGACAACGGCCGCATGGCCACAACGCGCCAGACCGCAGGTTGGTGCACACGCTTCAGGTCCTGTAACTTGTACCGCCGCGGTCTGGACCTGCGCCAGCCACCACGACGCCCGCTGCCAGGCGCCAGCCACGCAAGGTCATGCGCCTGCATTGACATGGGTCAGGGGCAGACCGGCCGCCTTGTACAGCCGCCAGCGTTGCCGACCCTGGGCAGCATCGAGTTCCTCAGCCGACACCACTTCGATGAGTCGTTCCAGACGTGCCGGGTCGCTCGGTGCCGACGCACCCACGTTGATGACCACCGTTGGCTCGTTCTGAACGCCGGCAACGCCTGCGGCAAGCCACAGCGGCGTGCGTGCGGCCTGGCCGGGCTGGCAACGGTCCACGCGCACATGGGCGATGAACTCGCGCTCGTAGCCCGCCCACAACTGCCGACTCAGTCGCTCCAGCGTCGCGGGGTTGGCCGTCACCAGCACCCGTGCACGTTGACGGTAAGCCTTGCGCACCAGTCGCACCGCGAACTCCACGGGATCCTCGATGCCGGTATGAAACTCAATCGACTGCATGGCGGTTCAGCGGTATCTGCGAGCCGCCACGGGCGGGACCATCCAGAGCAACTGCGAAGTGCAGCTACTTCGCCCGCGCCAGCACGAAGTGCGTCAGCAGCGGCACGGGTCGCCCGGTGCCGCCCTTGGCCTTCCCAGACTTCCAGGCCGTGCCCGCGATGTCCAGGTGCGCCCAGCGCAACTTGCCGGCAAATCGCTTCAGAAACATCGCCGCCGTGATGGCACCGCCGGCACGGCCACCCACGTTGCCCATATCGGCGAAGTTGCTCTTCAGGGCGTCGTCGTACTCTTCATCGAGGGGCATGCGCCAGGCGGGGTCGAGCGCAGCATCTCCGGCGGCCAGCAGTTCCTGGGCCAGCGCGTCGTCGGGGCTGAACAGGCCACTGCGGTGATGGCCCAGTGCAATGACACAGGCACCGGTGAGCGTGGCGATATCGACCACGCAGGCGGGCTTGAATCGTTCGCAATAGGTCAATGCGTCGCACAGGATCAGGCGGCCTTCGGCGTCGGTGTTCAGCACCTCGATGGTCTGGCCGGACATGCTGGTGACGACGTCACCAGGCTTCACCGCCTTGCCGCTGGGCATGTTTTCGCAGCTCGGGATGATGCCGATCAGGTTGACCTTGGCCTTCAGTTCAGCCACCGCCCTGAGTGTGCCCAGCACACTGGCTGCGCCTCCCATGTCGAACTTCATCTCATCCATCTCGTGAGCTGACTTGATGGAGATGCCACCGGTGTCGAAGGTGATGCCCTTGCCGACCAGCACCACGGGGGCGTCGGTCTTCGCTCCGCCCAGCCATTGAGCAACGATGAACTTGAGTGGCTCCTCGGAGCCTTGCGCCACCGACAGGAACGACCCCATGCCGAGCTTTTCGCAATCCTTGCGGTCGAGCACCTGCACCTTCAGGCCGAACTCCTTGCCCAGTTTGCGGGCCTGCTCGGCCAGGTAGCTGGGAGTGCAGTGGTTGCCCGGCCGGTTGGCGCACTCGCGCGCCAGCGCCGTGCCTGATGCCAGGGCCTGGCCACGCCGCAGCCCGGCGGCCAACGAGGCGGTCAAGGCCTTGGTGCAAAGCACAGACACCTGGGCCAGCGCCGCTGCCGCCGGTGCAGCTGGTTTGGTGGCGCGGTACACGTACAGGCTTTCGTCCACTGCGCCGGGCAGCGTCTGCACATGGCCGGCCGTCAGCGCGCCATCGGCTGCGGCAAAGACCGTGGCCACCGCCAGCGACTTTGCGCCAGTACCCTTGATCGCCGCCACGCCCGCTGCCACGCCACGGCACCAAGCCTTGACGGAAGCATCGGCGCACGCCACGAACGCCACCCGATCGGCCTTCACCCCGGGCAGACGATGGACGTACAACACCTGCGCCGGCTTGAACGAAAAGTCGCCCGCCTTCTCTGCGTCTTGCAGCGCAGCGGCCAGCGTCGGGCCCACCTGTTCGTGCAAGGCCGCGCTCTCGGGCTTGCCACAGAGCACCACCAGCAGCGCGTCGGCCGGCACGCCAGAAAATCCAGCTGATCCGGGCACCAAGGTCTTGAAGTCCATAATTCGTTCCAGGCAAAAAAGTCGGCGGATGTTATTCGATTCAACGGTACGCAAAGAGCTTTCGCGGGGCTTCGGGGCCACACTGGTGGTGCTGCTCACCATCATGCTCACCAACGCGCTCATCCGTACCGTGGGCCAGGCGGCCAGTGGCGCCGTGGCGCCGCAAGACGTGGTGCTGCTGCTGGGTTATCTGGCGCTGGGCCAGTTGCCCATGATGCTGGCCCTGTCGCTGTTCATTGCCGTGGTGCTGGGCCTGGGCCGCATGTACCGCGACAGCGAAATGGTGATCTGGTTTGCCAGCGGCGTGGGTCTGCGCCGCTTCATACGCCCCGTGCTGCGCACCTGCTGGCCGGTGCTGCTGGTCAGCGGCTTGCTGCTGATGATCGTCTGGCCCTGGGGCCACCGCAGCAGCCAGGAGCTGCGAGACCGCTACCAGCAGCGTTCCGACCTGGCCCGCGTGACGCCGGGTGTCTTCCAGCGTTCCAGCGATGGCCGGCGCGTCTTTTTTGTCGAGCGCGAGAGTCTCGACGGTGTCAATGCGCGCAATGTCTTCATTCTCACCAATCAAGACCAGTCCGAGAGCGTAACTTCGGCCAAGAGCGGCCGCCTGCAGACCGAGGGTGATGCGCGCTACCTCGTGCTGCAGCGTGGGCAGAGCAACCAGCTGCAGACCGTGTCGGGGGAGCGCACGCTGTCCAGCTTCGAGACCTACCGGGTGCTGGCAGGGGAGGACGCCGCACGCTCGGCACAGAAGCTGCCGCCGAAAATGAGTGACACACTGACGCTGCTGCAGCAGCCCACGCCGGGCAACCAGGGCGAACTGACGTGGCGCCTGGGCATGCTGCTCGGGGCCGTCAACCTGCTGCTGCTGGGCATTGGCCTGTCGGCCACCAACCCGCGGCGCGCCAGTAACTGGAACTTGTTGTTCGCATTGCTGAGCTTTGTCGTCTACTACAACTTCATCAATCTGTCGCAGGCCTGGGTGGCCAGTGGCCGCTTGTCGATGGGCACCGCCCTGCTGGCCATTCACGGCAGCGCGCTGGCCGTCGCCTGGGCGCTGCTGTGGTGGCGCGACCATGCCGCCATCCGGCTGACGCTGCTCCCGCGGCGACTGGCGCAGGCGCGGCGCTCATGAAGACGATCACATGAAGACGACCGCATGAAGACGATCACATGAAGACGATCCGCAAGCTGCTCTACAAGGACATCGTGGCCTCGGTCGTCTTCGTCTCGCTGGCCTTTCTGTCGCTGTTCTTCTTCATCGACTTTGTCGAAGCGCTGGAGTCGGCGGGGGCACGCGGCTCCGGCGCCTGGCAGGCTTTTCAGGCGGCGCTGCTGGAGCTGCCCAGGGACTTCTACGAACTGTTTCCGATCTCCGTCTTGATCGGCACCATCTATTCGCTGGCACGCATGGCGCAGGGCTCCGAATACACCATCCTGCGCACCGCCGGGCTGGGGCCGGGGCGTGCCCTGCGCTTGCTGGCGTTGCTGGGGCTGGCGTTCGCGCTCGTCACCTTCGTGGTGGGTGACTTCGTCGCACCCGCCGCGCAGCGCCAGTCGGTGCTGCTCAAGGCACGCCACAGCGGCGGCATCACGCTGGACGGCACCGGCGCCTGGCTGAAGGAACGGCGCCAAACCGCAGCCGGCGAGCGCAGCTATTCGGTCAATGTGGGTGGCGCCAGCGCCGCCGGCAATCTGTCAGGCATTCGCATTTTCGAGTTCGATGGCGACGGCCGTCTGCTGTCGCGCACGCAGGCCCGCGAGGGCCGGGTTGACGACAACGACAAGCAGGGCAGCGCCAACCCGGGCTTGTCCGTCTGGACACTGAACGATGCCGAAATCACGCAGTGGCCTTTGCCAGGCGCTGACGGCCGCCCGTCCGTGACGGTCACCAGGCACGCCACCACCACCTGGTCCAGCACGCTCAATGCGAGTGTCGTGTCGGCGGCGGTGCTGCCAGTGGGCACCATGTCGACCCTCGAACTCTGGCGCTACAGCGCACACCTCGACGACCAGGAGCAGGCGTCGCAGACGCACCAGATCCGCTTCTGGCGCAAGGCCCTGTACCCGTTGGCCTGCCTGGTGATGGTCGCGCTGGCGCTGCCCTTTGCCTACCTGCACGCGCGCGCCGGCGGCGTCAGTCTGAAGGTGTTCGGTGGCGTCATGCTGGGCATCAGTTTCGTGCTGCTCAGCAACCTCTCCGGTCACCTGGGCATGTTGCGCGGCTGGACTCCGTGGGTGGCCGCCTCCACACCCAGCATCCTGTACCTGCTGTTGTCGATGGCTGCCTTTGCCTGGCTGGTGCGTTACCGTTGATGCTCCGCACTGACGAGCCTACCGCTACCCCCATGAACAGTCAAACCGGACTGCTGCTGTTTGCCCACGGCGCCAGAGACCCGCGCTGGGCGTTGCCGTTTCAGGAGGTGGCCCGACGCGCGCAGCTGATGCAGCCCCGCGTGCCGGTGCAGCTGGCCTTCCTTGAATTCATGAGCCCCACGCTGGCGCAGGCCTGTGCCTCGTTGGTGGGGGCCGGTTGCACGCACATCGACGTGGTGCCGCTGTTTCTGGGCGCGGGTGGCCATGTGCGCAAGGACCTGCCGCTGCTGATGGACGCGGCGCGCGCGGAGCACCCAGGTCTTGGCGTGCTGCTGCATGCATCCATTGGCGAGAGCGAACGCGTGATGCAGGCGATGGCAGAGACCGCCGTCGCAGCGTTGGCGGCAGTACCGGCGGGCCCCACATGAACCTGCAACAGCTGCGCTTCGTGCAAGAGGCCGTGCGCCGCAATCTCAATCTGACGGAGACCGCGCGCGCGCTGTTCACATCGCAGCCAGGGGTCAGCAAGGCGATCCTGGAGCTGGAGGAAGAGCTCGGCGTCGACATCTTCACGCGCCACGGCAAGCGGCTGAAACGGGTCACCGAACCGGGGCAGCATGTGCTGCGCTCGGTGGACCTGATCTTGCGCGAGGTGTCCAACCTCAAGCGCATCGGCGAAGAATTCTCCAAGCAGGACGCCGGCACGCTGTCCATCGCCACCACGCACACCCAGGCCCGCTACTTCCTGCCGGGCCCGGTGGCGCAATTGCGGCACCGATTTCCCAAGGTTCAGGTGGTTCTGCACCAGGGGGTACCCGAGCAAGTGGTGCGCATGCTGCTGGACGACGTGGCCGATGTCGGCCTGGCCACTGAAGCCCTGGCGCTGAACGATCAGCTGGTCAGCATGCCCTGCCACGAATGGCAACACGTGATGGTGGTGCCCAGCGGCCACCCGCTGGCCGCTGAAGAACGACCGACGCTGCAGCAACTGGCACAGTTTCCCCTCGTGCTGTACCACCCCACCGTCACCGGCCGCACCCGCATCGACGGTGCCTTCGAGCGCGCGCACCTGAAGCCGTTCGTGGCACTGGAAGCCATCGACTCGGACGTCATCAAAACCTACGTCCGACTGGGCCTGGGCATCGGCATCGTCACCGAACTGGCGATGCAGGCGCCGGCTGCAGAGACCGATCTGGTGGCCCGCCCGCTGGGCCATCTGTTCGGCAGCAATGTCACGCGGGTGGCGTTCAAGCGCGGCGCGTATCTGCGCCACTTCGTGCTCGCCTTTGCCGAGATGCTCTCTCCCCGGCTGTCGGCGTCGCTCATTCAGCAAGCGATGTCCGGCCAGGGCAGTGACTTCGGTCTTTAGACTCCGCTGCCGCTGCCCACACCGAGATTTGCCCACACTGTCGATTTGCCCTGCCCCACCACCATGTCGATCACCACCCTGCCCCGTACGCCCACGCTGCAAAGCCGCTTGCCCCAGGTGGGCACCACCATCTTCACGGTGATGTCGTCGCTGGCGCAGGAGAGCGGCGCCGTGAACCTGGGTCAAGGTTATCCAGATTTCCCCTGCGACCCGGTCTTGCCAGCCTTCGTCACCGCAGCCATGGCAGAGGGGCTGAACCAGTACCCGCCGATGACGGGCGTGCCGCTGCTGCGCGAGCGCGTGGCGCAGAAGATCGAGCGCCTGTACGGGCATCGGTACGACGCGGGCAGCGAGATCACCATCACCGCAGGCGCGACGCAAGCCATCCTGACGGTGGTGCTGGCCTGCGTGCACCCGGGTGACGAGGTCATCGTGCTCGAGCCCTGCTACGACAGCTACGCGCCCAACATCGAGCTCGCCGGCGGCCGCGTCGTGCGGGTGCCGTTGACGCCTGGCACCTTCAGGCCCGACTTCGCGCTGATCGGCGCCGCACTGTCGCCGCGCACGCGGCTCGTCATCATCAACAGCCCTCACAACCCGAGCGCCACGGCGTGGACGGCGGCCGAGATGGAGCAACTGGCAGCGCTGTTGGCGCCCACCGACGTGCTGCTGCTGGCCGACGAGGTGTACGAGCACATGGTGTACGACGACGCGCCCCACGTCAGTGCCTCTTCATTGCCCGAGCTGGCAGCGCGCAGTTTCGTCGTCTCCAGCTTCGGCAAGACCTTTCATGTCACGGGCTGGAAAGTCGGCACCGTGGCAGCGCCGGCATCGCTGATGGCCGAGTTCAGGAAAGTGCACCAGTTCAACGTCTTCACCGTCAGCACGCCCATGCAGCATGGTCTGGCGCGTTACCTGGCAGACCCGCAACCGTACATGGACCTGCCGGCGTTCTATCAGCGCAAACGCGATTTGTTTGTGGACGGCCTGGCGCAAACGCGACTGAAGCCGCTGCACACACAGGGTAGCTACTTTCAGCTGGTGGACTACAGCGCCGTGAGCGATCTGCCTGAAGCTGATTTCTGCCAGTGGCTGACGCGCAAGGTGGGCGTGGCGGCCATCCCCCTGAGCGCGTTTTACGCCGATGGCTTTGAGCAGAAGCTGGCTCGCCTGTGTTTTGCCAAGGCCGACGAGACGCTGCAAATGGCGCTGCAACGGCTGCGGGCGTTGTAGACCCCGGCGTACATTTCAGCGCCGCCGCGGACGGGGTGGCTCTTCCATGGGGTCGAACATGCTGGTCTGCTGGGCCGGTATCGTGAGATCGAAGTCGACCGGGCCCGTGGGACGGTCGTCGAAATCGAAATCGCTGTCTGCAGCCCGCAATTCCTCATGCAGAAGCGGCACCGGCGCCGTGGTGCCGAAGGCGCTGCCGTCGGTCAGCGGCAACAAAAGGTCGACCGTGCCTGTGTCGGCAGCTTCACGGTCCAGCAGGTCACGTGCCAGCGCGTACAGGAACAACACCTCGCGATAGGCGGGCAACTCGAACAGCTCGCCGCGCGACTTTCTGAACAGCAGCGCTTCCAGCTCGGCCATCGCGTCCAGTGGACGCGGCCAAACCTGTTCAAGCCGCGGCAGGATGCCGGGGTAGTCTTCCAGCGAACGCCCTTGCGAGAGGTCGCTGCTCCACTCGGGCGCGTAGGCGTTGAAGCGGTGATTGAAGCGCGCCCGGTTGCGTTCATAGGCGCCGCGGTCACCGGTGCGGCTGTAGATTTCCAACAGCTTCAGGTAGGGCAGCGGGCTGCCACCCCCGGTGCTGCGCAGGTGGTCAACCAGCAGATCGACGGCGGCTTCGTCCTGCCCCAGGACCACGAAAAACTCGGCTTGTTGCTCCAGGTCGATCAATTCTTCGATCGACACGTCGCGCACGTTGGGTTCGCCGCCCCGCAGCGGCGCGGGCATGGGTTC
>JBBQMM010000001.1:0-38876 GCA_038328935.1 Burkholderiales bacterium | reverse complement strand
GTCCCGCACCTCACCACCGCACTCACCGGCCCCATCAACGAGCTGGAGCAGCGCATGCTGGAATCCATGCCGGCCATCGAACGCTGGTTCAGACTGGAATGGATGGAGCACACGCCGCCGTTCTACACCTCGGTGGACTTGCGCAATGCCGGCTTCAAGCTGGCGCCGGTGGGCACCGACCTCTTTCCCAGCGGCTTCAACCACCTCACGCCCGAGATGCTGCCGCTGGCGGTGCAGGCGGCGATGGCCGCGATCGAGAAGATCTGCCCCGAAGCCAAGAACCTGCTCCTGATCCCCGGCGCCCGCACCCAGGACAGCTTCTACCTGGCTGCGATGCAAAGCCTGGTGCAGGTGTTCACGCAGGCCGGGCTGAACGTGCGCCTGGGCACGCTGGACCCGGCGGTGGAAGCGCCGCTGACCGTGGCCGTGCCAGAAGGGGGTGAACTGGTGCTGGAACCGGTGGTGCGCAACCGGGGACGTCTGGGTCTGAAGAACTTCGACCCCTGCACCATTTTGCTCAACAACGATCTTTCCGCTGGCGTGCCGCGCACGCTGCAACACCTGCATGAACAGTACCTGCTGCCGCCGCTGCATGCGGGCTGGACGGTGCGTCGCAAGAGCCAGCACTTTCAGAGTTACGAAGAGGTAGCGAAGAAGTTTGCCAAGCTGCTGGGCATGGACGTGTGGCTGATCAACCCCATCTTCGCCGGTTGCGGCGCGGTGGACCCCGGCACGGCTGCAGGGCTGGAGGCGGTGCGCGGCCATGTCGACGCGGTGATCACCAAGGTGCGCCGCAAATACAAGGAATACGGCATCAACGAAAAGCCCTTTGTCGTGCTGAAGGCCGACAACGCCGGCGACGGGCAGGGCATGCTGGTGCTGCGCGATGCCAAGGAGCTCGACACCCTGAGCGGCCGCCTGGTCGAGCGCATGCGCGCCGCCGGCGGTGGCAGGCTGCCGTCGGGCATCGTGGTGCAAGAGGGGGTGCCGACGATGGAGCGCATGCACAGCGCGGTGGCCGAGCCCGTGGTGTGCATGATCGACCGCTACGTGGTCGGCGGCTACTACCGTGTGCACGCCGAGCGCAGCGCTGACGAAGACCTGTGCGGCCCCGGCAGCAGCTACGTGCCGCTGGCTTTTGCGCAAAGCAACCAGCTGCCGCGCCCGGGCGTGAAGCCGGGTGCCAGCGCGCCCAACCGCTTCTACATGTACGGCGTCATCGGGCGGCTGGCGATGCTGGCGGCCTCCTACGAGCTGGAAGCCACCGACCCCGACGCCGAAAACTTCGACTGAAAGCGGGTGCGGGCGGGCTGCCCGCGGCCTCGGGACAGCAGCTGCTGATGGTCATCGGCTGCAACGGGCAACGAGCTGCTTCCATCGCTTTTTTGACTGCCGGGCCCGGGGGTCACGCGCAGCCAGGACCGCACAGACCTGCATTCGAGGCCCCCTAGTCGTGTGTTGCTGCGCCGCAGCATCTATAGCGCGAAGGGGACTCAACGAGGCCCATTGGGCGGGGTCGCGGCGCACAATAGCGCCTCGTCTCGATGTCAGCCCAACACCCACCCCGCAGTGCTTCAGCACTGGCCGCTCTCACCCTGGTTGCCGTGGGTGTGGTCTATGGCGACATCGGCACCAGCCCGCTGTATGCGCTGAAAGAGGTCTTTGCCCATGGCCGCGTACCGCTGACGCCGGGCAACATCCTGGGCATCCTGAGCCTGGTGTTCTGGACGCTGACGGTGGTGGTGTCGCTGAAGTACGTGACGCTGATCCTGCGCGCCGACAACAACGGCGAGGGCGGCCTCATCGCGATGCTGGCGCTCGCCACACAGGCCGTCAAACACAAGCCCGAGTTGCGCCGTCGACTGCTGATTTTGGGCATCTTCGGCACCGCCATCTTCTTTGGGGACGGGGTCATCACGCCCGCCATCTCGGTGCTGTCGGCGGTCGAAGGCCTGGAGGTGGCGGCGCCGAAGTTGCACCGTTTCGTCGTACCCATCACGCTGTTGGTACTGACGGGGCTGTTTGCTGCACAGCGCTTCGGCACCGCCGTGGTGGGCCGCTGGTTCGGACCCATCACGCTGGTGTGGATGGCGGTGCTGGCGCTGTTGGGCGTGCAGCACATCGCGTACAACCCGGCGGTGCTGGTGGCGCTGTCGCCGCACCATGCGCTGGGTTTTTTGTTTGGCCACCCGGGCATTGCCTTTGTCGCGCTGGGCTCGGTGGTGCTGTGCGTCACGGGCGCCGAGGCGCTGTACGCCGACCTCGGGCATTTTGGCAAGGCGCCCATACGCTGGGCCTGGTTTGCCGTCGTCATGCCGGCCTTGCTGCTGAACTACTTCGGCCAAGGCGCAATGCTGTTGCAGCACCCCGAAAACGTGCGCAATCCGTTTTTCCAGATGGCGCCGCAGTGGGCCTTGTTCCCGCTCATCGGGCTCGCCACGCTCGCCACCGTGATTGCGTCGCAGGCGTTGATCACGGCGGCCTTTTCAGTCACCAAGCAGGCAGTGCAACTGGGCTACATGCCGCGCCTGCGCGTGCTGCACACCAGCGTGCGCGACACCGGACAGATCTACGTGCCCTTCGTCAACTGGGCGCTCTATGGCTGCGTGGTGTTTGCGGTGGTGGTGTTCGGCGGCAGCAGCGCGCTGGCCGGTGCCTACGGCATCGCGGTCACCATCGACATGACCATCACCACGGTGATGACGTTCTTCGTCATTCGCTACGCGTGGAAGCTGCCGCTGTGGGTGTGTGTTGCCGCCACCGGCACCTTCTTCATCGTCGACCTGATGTTCTTTGCCGCCAACGTGGTGAAGGTGCTCGAAGGCGGCTGGTTCCCGCTGCTCATCGGCGCCGGCGTGTTCACGCTGATGCTCACGTGGAAGGCCGGCCGCAGGCTGATGGCCCAGCGCATGCGCGAAGAGGCCATGGGCCTGAAGGAGTTCCTGGAGTCCCTGTTCCTGGCGCCACCGGTGCGCGTGCAGGGCACGGCCGTGTTCCTCAGTGCAGAGGCGGGCGCAACACCCTTTGCGCTGCTGCACAACCTGAAACACAACAAGGTGCTGCACGAGCAGAACCTGTTCGTCAGCGTCCGCCACCACGAGGTGCCTTGGCTCGGGTTCGACCGCCGCTGCGAGGTGGAGTTCCTGGGCCACGATTGCTGGCAGGTGACGCTGCACTTCGGCTTCAAGAACGAACCCGACGTGCCCGAGGCGCTGAAGCTGCTGCAAGGCAGCGGCGTGCATCTCGACGCCATGGACACCAGCTACTTTCTCAGCCGCGACACCGTGGTGCCCACCTTTGGTGGCGGCATGGCACTGTGGCGCGAAAAGCTGTTTGCCAGCATGCACCGCAATGCCGCTGGCGCGGCCGATTTTCTGCGCCTGCCCACCAACCGCATCGTCGAGCTGGGTACCAAGATCGAGATTTAGCCCGCAGGGCGCAGCGATGGGCTGGGGCCTGGCGCGATCGAGGGTTAACCCGAGCGGGTGGTCCGCAATCCCGATTCGCAAGCGCCCGATCGGCAAGCGCCCGACTGGCAAGCGCCCGACTGGTAAGTGCCCGACTGGCAAGTGCCCCAGAGCCCGGCTATCGTGCGGTGCATTCCAAGCAACGACAGCGGAGACACCCATGCGCTTTAACTTCGTCGCCTGCGCGGCCATCGCGCTGCTGACCGGCCTGGCCCAGGCCGGCACCGTGACCGTGGTGACCTCATTCCCCAAGGAACTGACGCAGGCCTACAAGGCCGCCTTCGAGAAGGCCAACCCCAGCATCAAGATCGAGATCCTGAACAAGAACACCGTGCAGGGCATCGCCTACGTGCGCGAACTGCCCGTGGGGCAGCGGCCCGACATCTTCTGGGCCAGCGCGCCGGATGCGTTCGAAGTCCTCGCGGGCCAGAAGTTGCTTGAGAACATCGCCGAGCTGGCCAACAAGGCGGCGCCGGCCAAGGTGGGCGCCTACCCCATCAACAACCCTGAGGGCCTGTACCTGGGCCAGGCCCTGGCCGGCTACGGTCTGATGTGGAACACGCGCTACATGGCGGCCAACAAGCTGCCTGCGCCCAAGCAGTGGGCGGACCTGATCAAGCCGGTCTACTTCGGCCACGTGGCCATGAGTTCGCCTTCGCGTTCGGGCACCACGCACCTGACGGTGGAGACCATGCTGCAGGGCGAAGGCTGGGATAAAGGTTGGAGTCAATTGCTGCAGATTGCCGGCAACAGCGCGGCCATCACCGAGCGCAGTTTCGGAGTGCCCGACGGCGTGAACAACGGCCAGTTCGGCATCGGCCTGGTGATCGACTTCTTCGGCCTGGCCGGCAAGTACAGCGGCTTTCCGGTCGAGTTCATCTACCCCGACGTGACGGCGGTGGTGCCGGCCAACATCGGCCTGGTGGCCGGCGGCAAGAACCCAACCGAGGCCAAGGCGTTCATCCGCTACACCGTGTCCACCGAAGGCCAGCAGCTGCTGTTCGAGCCCAAGATCAGCCGCCTGCCTATCCTTCCGCCCGAGCAGCTGAAGGCGCCCGCCGGCTACCCGAACCCTTTCGAGATTGCCAAGCGCGCCAAGGTGGCCTTCAACTCCGACTTGTCCGAGAGCCGCTACAACGTGGTGTCTGCGATGTTCGACCAGGCCATCACCTTCCGCATCAAGGACCTGCAGGCCGCCACCAAGGCCATCCACGAGGCTGAGGCGGCGCTGGTCAAGAAGCCCAACGCACAGGCCGCGGCGCTGCTGAAGCAAGCGCGCGAAGCCGCCTACTCGCCGGTGGTCGGCAGCGCGATGGCCGGCAACAAGGACTTCCTGGCGCTGTTCAGCGCCAACAAGAAAGAAGCGTCGGTGAACAAGCAGGTCACCGGCCTGGAAGACCGCTGGAACAGCGGCGCCCGCGACAACTACGCGCGTGCCAAGGGGCTCGCCGAACAGGCCGTGGGCCTGATCCGTTGAATGTCGGCCCAGGGCCTGGTCCGTTGAATGCCGGCCGTGCGCCTGGCCCGCTGAAAGCCCTGCCGCCATGAAAGCGCGCGCCGGTGTGTGGCTGGCGGGCGGGCTGGTGCTGGCTTTCTTGCTGCTGTTTTTTGTGCTGCCGGTGGGCCGCGTGTTCATCACCGCGTTCCTGGACGGCGATGGCACTTTCACGCTGGGCCACTTCAGCGCCTTCTTCAGCCAGGGGCTGATGCGGGAGGCGTTTTTCAACAGCCTCTACGTTGCTGTGATGTCGACCCTGTTTGCGGCGCTGATAGCGGTGCCGCTGGCCTACTTCACGGTGCGCTTCGAGTTCCGCGGCGCCATCCTCATCCAGACCCTGGGCGTGTTGCCGCTGATCATGCCGCCCTTCGTGGGTGCGGTGGCGCTGCAGCTCATTTTCGGCCGCAGCGGCAGCATCAACCTGCTGCTGCAAGACGCCTTCGGCTTCACGCTGCCCATCATGGAGGGCCTGAACGGCGTCATCTTCGTCGAGGCCATCCACTACTTCCCGTTCATCCTGATGAACCTGACGGTGGCGCTGCGCAACATCGACGGCGCGATGGAAGAAGCGGCCATGAACCTGGGCTGCAAAGGCTGGCGCCTCTTCTGGCGCGTCATCTTTCCGCTGGCCGCGCCGGGCTTCGTGGCCGGCGCTTCGCTGGTCTTCGTCAAGGTGTTCGACGACCTGGGCACGCCGCTGGTGATGGGCCAGACCAACCTGCTGGCGCCCCAGGCCTACCTGCGCATCACGCAGGTGGGGCTGGAAGACCCGCTGGGCTACGTCATCAGCGTCATCATGATCGCCTTCAGCATCGGCGCCATGGCCCTGAGCGCACGCGCACTGAAGGGCCGCGACTACAGCACGCTGCAAAAGGGCGGCGGCAGCATCCAGCGTCGGCGGCTGGGCAGCGGCGCCTCGGTGGCGGCCTACGCGTGGATCGGTTTCATCCTGCTGCTGACGCTGTCGCCGCACATCGGCGTGTTGCTGCTCAGCTTCGCCAAGGTGTGGAGCTTTGCGCCGCTGCCCGACGCCTACACGCTGGCGCACTACGCCACCGTGTTCCAGGACAGCAGCGGCATGATCAGGAACACGCTGCTGTACTGCGGGCTTGCGGCAGGGCTGGACGTGCTGCTGGGCATCACCATCGCCTACCTGATCTTGCGCACGCAGCTGCCGGCGCGCCAGTGGCTGGACTGGATTGCCACCGCGTCGCTGGCGGTGCCCGGCATCGTGCTGGCCATCGGCTACCTGCGTCTGTTCAAGGGCATCACGCTGCCAGAGTGGATGGCGGGCCCCGACGTGCTGCTGACCAGCACCTGGGTGATGATCATGCTGGCCTACGCCGTGCGCCGCCTGCCCTATGCACTGCGCAGTTGCGTGGCGGCGCTGCAGCAGGTGCATGTCAGCCTGGAAGAAGCCGCCGAAAGCCTGGGCGCCACCAAGCTGCGCACCATCCGCCGCGTGGTGGTGCCGTTGATGGCCGGCGGCATCCTGGCGGGCTTCGTCACCAGCTTCATCACCGCGGCGGTGGAGTTGTCGGCCACCATCTTGCTGGTGTCGGCCGATTCGCAGGCGCCCATGAGCTACGGCATCTACCTGTACATGCAAAGCGTGTCGGGCCGTGGCCCCGGCGCTGCTTTGGGCGTGCTGGCCATTGCGGTGGTGGCGCTGGGCACCTGGCTGTCGCATGTGGTGGTGGAACGTACCGGCCAGCGTCTTGCAGCACGCCCCGTGGATGAAGATCTGCCGCCGCTGCCCACGGCCGCGCCGCGGCTGGGAGAACAACGATGAAGAAGGTGGGCGTGCAATGCCGCGACGTGCGGCTGTCCTACGGCAGCACCGAGGTGCTGAAAGGCGTCAGCCTGGACATCGAGCCCGGCGAGTTCTTTGCGCTGCTGGGCCCTTCAGGCAGCGGCAAGAGCACGCTGCTGCGCCTGATTGCCGGCTTCAACCGCCACCAGAGCGGCCAGGTCCTGGTGGACGGGTTGGACGTGAGCCCCCTGCCGCCCTGGCAGCGCAACATCGGCATGGTGTTCCAGAACTATGCGCTGTGGCCGCACATGACGGTGTGGGACAACGTCGCTTTTGGTCTGGTCGAGCGCAAGGCCGCCAAGGCCGACATCCAGCGCAAGGTGGGCGCAGCGCTGGAACTCGTGGGCCTGGGCGCTTACGCCGAGCGGCGTCCCAACCAGCTCAGTGGCGGCCAGCAGCAGCGCGTGGCGCTGGCGCGCACCATCGTCATCGAGCCCCAGGTGTTGCTGCTCGACGAACCGCTGAGCAACCTGGACAAGACGTTGCGTGTGCAGATGCGCCAGGAGTTGCTGGACATGCAGCGCCGCCTGGGCCTGACCACCCTCTTCGTCACCCATGACCAGGAAGAGGCCATGACCACCGCCGACCGCATGGCCGTGCTGGACAAGGGCGTGGTGCAGCAGGTGGGCGCGCCGGCCACGCTGTACGACTACCCCGTCAACACCTTCGTGGCCGGTTTCGTGGGCACCATGAACCTGCTGCCCGCTCGCGTGCGCAGCCGCGCCAGCGACAGCCTGACGCTGGATGTGGACGGCGTCGGTGAGCTGCATCTCCCCAAGCCCGCCGAGGCTCCCGCGGGCGACGCCTGCATGGTCAGCTTTCGCCCGCATTCGCTGCGCGTGGAGGTGGCCGACGCGGTGCGCGACGCGCGCTGCGTATGGATGGCCGGCACCATCGAGGCCAGTGAATTTCTGGGCGAGTTCACCCGCTACCGGGTGCGCGTGGGCGCGCACAGCCTGGCCGTGGACCACCCGCACCACGTGGGCCTGGGCAAGTTCCCGCCGGGCGGCGCGGTCAGCCTGGGGCTGGAGCCTTCGCAGGTGCGGCTGTTCGCCGCGTGACACGGCGGCGAACCGGAGTCTTGTTGCGGCTGTAGCCAGCGCGCGCGTCGCTGCGCTGGCTTCAGGCTGCAGCCAGCGGCGGCGAGATCAGCGGCGAAAGCAGCGGCGAAAACAGCTTGTCGTGCCGCGTGCGCGGCCGGTAGGCGCCGACGCGCCGCGCGATCTCGGCGATGTGCTCCGGCGTGGTGCCGCAGCAGCCGCCGGCAATGTTCAGGAAGCCGGCTTTGGCAAACTCTTCGAGCAGGCTGCCGGTGACGGCAGGCGTCTCGTCGAAGCCGGTTTCGCTCATCGGGTTGGGCAGCCCGGCGTTGGGGTAGCAGCTGATATAGGTGTCGCCCGCCACCTTCGCGAGCTCTTCGATGTAGGGCCGCATCACCGCGGCACCCAGAGCGCAGTTCAGGCCCACGGCCAGCGGCCGCGCGTGGCGCACGCTGTTCCAGAACGCAGCCACGGTCTGGCCGCTGAGGATGCGCCCGGAGGCGTCGGTGACGGTGCCGCTGATGATCACCGGCAGCCTCTCGCCGGTGTCCTCCATCAGCTCGTCGAGTGCAAAGATGGCGGCCTTGGCGTTCAGCGTGTCGAAGATGGTCTCGACCAGGAACAGGTCGCAGCCGCCTTCGAGCAGGCCTTCGGCCTGTTCACGGTAGGCCGCGCGCAGTTCGTCGAAGCTGGTGTTGCGCGCGCCCGGGTCGTTCACGTCGGGGCTGATGCTGGCGGTGCGTGGCGTGGGGCCGAGTGCGCCGGCCACGAAGCGGGGCTTGTCGGGCGTGCTGTAGGCGTCGGTCGCCTGGCGCGCGATGCGCGCAGCCGCCACGTTCATCTCGCGCGCGATAGGGCCCAGGCCGTAGTCTTCCTGCGCGATGGAAGTGGCGCCGAAGGTGTTGGTCTCGATCAGGTCGGCGCCGGCCGCGAGATATTGTTCGTGGATGGCGCGGATTACATCGGGCCGGGTCAGCACCAGCAGGTCGTTGTTGCCCTTCAGGTCCTTGCCGTGGGCCCCAAAGCGCTCGCCACGGAAGTCGGCCTCGGTGAGCTTGTAGCGCTGGATCATGGTGCCCATGGCGCCGTCGATGACGGCGATGCGCTGGCTCAGGACCTGCGCCAAAGCGCCGCCACGGGTGTAGGCCTGCTGTGGTTTCATGGCTCGATTGTAGGAACGTAACAGGCGCCGGAACAGGCGCGGGAACAGGCGCGCGATCAGCCGCGCGATCAGCCGCGGTGGCCTGCCGATGACCCGGCCATGGTGTCGGCTGGCGCCGAGGGCTTGGGCTGGTCGGCCAGGGGCTGCGCCGGGCGGGTGACCAGCGACTGCGATTCACGCGCCCTGCTTTCGAGGTGTCGGCGGGCGCGCTTGTCACGCCGCTCCAGCCGGCGCTGTTCCTGGCGGCGCAGCCGCAGGTCCAGCAACAGCAGCGACCACACCAGCGGCACCAGCACGCCCATCACCAGGCACAGCAGGGACGAGGGCACTTCGGTGCGGAACACCGAGCCCACCTGCGCCGGCAGATTGGTGCCTGCCATCAACATCTGCTGGCTCGCCAGCACCGTCAGGCCCATCAGCAGCGCGGCGCCCAGGCTCACCATGGGGCGGCGGCGCGACACGTGCGCGGATTCGGAAAACGTCAGCAGCAGCGCGATGCACATGCCCGCCACCGCGGTGAAGGCAGCCGCCGCGCCGGCTTCATAGCGCCAGGTCACACCGGGGCGAAGGCCGGCAGCGTTGATCCAGCCCAACGGCAGCAAAACCGTGACGATGCCCAGCATCACGCCGCCAGCGATCACCGCAGGCCAGCGAAACCTGCAACCCAGCAGGGCCAGTGGCGGCCAGAAAGCGATCATCGATCCCAGCCAGAGCAGCGGTACGTCGCGCAGCCGATAGCCCAGCGGGAAGGGCAGCGCCTCGGCTGCCAGCGCCAGCACCACTGCGGTGGTGAAGCCGGTGCCCAGCACTGCGGCGCCGATGATGGAGGCCTTCCAGTTCTTCTTCAGGGTGGGCGTGAGCTGTGCCTGGCGCAGCCAGCCCTGGCAGATGCTGGCCGTCATGATGGCCGAGATGGCCGCCAGGAACCACATCAGCATTGACGAGTCGACGACAGCGGAGGCAGCAGTGGCATTCATGCGGGGTGGTCGAATCGGTTCACGGCCGTGATGATCGCACCGCCGGGCGACCTCGGTCGACACCCACAACCCCGTCCAGGGGGGTTTTGGGACCGGTTGCACAGCTTTGGTGTTGTTTTTGGCAACCGCCAGCCCGGCACCCGAGCCGGGCTGTACGAAACATCAGCCGCGCAGGCGCGCTTCAGCGTTGAAAGCCGATGCCCCGCCGCTGCCGCACATCGGGCTTCACGCGGTGCTCGCCTTCCAGCTGGCACAGAAACTCATCCGGCTCCAGCACCTGCGCCAGGATGTCCACCTGTCGCTGCACGGCCGCGAAGTCACCTGGCACCAGATGGTCCAGTGCCAGCAGGCGATGGCGCTGCTCGCCCGTCAGGCGCGTCTCGTCACCGCCCATGGCTTCAACCACGAACATGCGCAGCCGCTGTTCGGACGTCAGCGGCTGGAAACGCACCTTGAACGTGAAGCGTCGCAGCGCGGCTTCGTCGAGCTCTTCGAAGAGGTTGGTGGTGCAGATGAAAACACCGGTAAAGCGCTCCATGCCCTGCAGCATCTCGTTGACTTCGGTGATCTCGTAGTTGCGCTCGGCCAAACGGCGGCTGCGCAGGAAGCTGTCGGCTTCGTCGAGCAACAGCACGGCGCCTTCGCTGCTGGCTTCTTCGAACATCTTGGCCATGTTCTGTTCGGTTTCGCCCACGTACTTGCTGGCGATGTCACTCGTCTGGCGCACCATCAGCGGTCGGCCCAGCGCACGTGCGATGTGCTCGGCCAGCGCCGTCTTGCCGGTGCCCGGCGCGCCGTGGAAACACAGCGTGCCGTGGCCGCGGCGGGCCAGCGCCTCGACGATGCGCGGCACTTCGAAGCGGGACTCCACGTTCAGCAGCGACAGGTCGTACGACGTGACCACCGGCCGTGCGCCCTTTTCGCGCGCCTGGCTGCTGCCCAGCGCCTGGTCGGCATTGGCCAGCTGCCGCTCGATCAGCCATTCGAACGGCGTGGCCGTGGGCGCCGCAGCCGCGGCTTCGGGGGTTGCTGCCCGCTGCTCACCGTCAGCCCGCGCCAGCATCTCGGCAGCGGGCATGGCCGTCGCCATCGTCATTGCCGTGGTCGCGGCTGCAATGTCGGGCTGGGCCGGCGCGGCCGCCAGCGTGGCTCCGCCGCCAGCGGGTTGCGCCAGCTGCGCAAAGCGCACGGCGGTGCGTATCTGCGCCGGCGTCAGGCCCTTGCGCTCGGCCAGCCTGGCCGCGAAACCCGGGCTCACCGGTGCGCCGGTCAAGGCACGCCGCACCAGGCCTTCGCGCGCGCCGGGCGGGGGGCTCTTCAACAGCAGGTGGTACTGAAAGCGACGCCGAAAGGCGGGGTCGATCTGCTCGATGCGGTTGGTGACCCAGATCACCGGCACCGGGTTGGTTTCCAGTATCTGGTTCACCCAGGCCTTGCCGCTGACGCTGGAGCTCGGTGCCGCGTCGGAGCTGTCCATGCGCGCGATCAGCGTCGCCGCCTCGCTGCTGATGGGCGGAAACACGTCTTCCACTTCGTCGAACAGCAGCGCCACCTGCGCGCTGCCTTTCAGGAAGACCTGGCTGATCTGCAGGCTGCGGTAACGGTCGCGGCCCGACAGGCTGTTGCCATCGCGGTCGGCGTATTCCACCTCGTACAGCTGCAGCCCGGCCGCTGCGGCACACACCTTGGCGAGCTCGGTCTTGCCGGTGCCCGGTGGGCCGTACAGCAGCACGTTGACGCCGGGCTCCTTGCGCTGCGTGGCGTTCCTGAGCAGCGCCGTCATGACGTCGACATCGGACTGCACGAAGCTGAAGTCGGCCGCCTGCAGTTCGCTCCTGGGCACCGGGCGCGTGAACACCGCCATCAACTCGCCCGGCGCGCGGTACTCGCGCATCAGCACCGGCGGTAGTTGTTCGCTGACCTTCATCAGGTCGGCGAGGTCGGTGATGTTCTGCTCGGAGATCAGGTTTTCCACCATGCCGATACGTTCCAGGCGCGAGCCTGCGCGCAACGCTTCAGCCACCTCCACCGCCTCCACGCCGGCCACTGCGGCCAGCGCGGCATAGGCCTCCTGCGCATTGCTGACCTTGAATTCGACGAGCAGGCCGCGCAGGTCGCGCTGGTAGCGTGCCAGCGTGCCGTACAGCAGCAGCGCACGTTCGGCGGGGTTCAGCTGCAACAGGCCGGCCAGCGCGTCGATGTTCTTTTCGATCAGCGTCGACTCTTTCTTCAG
Source organism: Burkholderiales bacterium (assembly GCA_038328935.1). Lineage (GTDB taxonomy): Bacteria > Pseudomonadota > Gammaproteobacteria > Burkholderiales > Burkholderiaceae_C > Rubrivivax. Next base: position 26,686 of record JBBQMM010000001.1, on the reverse strand, counting down.
CCGACGCGCCAGCCATTCACAGGTGGCGCCGAGCACCGTGAGCAAGTCTTTCGGCGAATCCTTGATGTATTCGTCGATGTAGAAAAACAGCGTGGCTTCTTCGTAAGGGCCGCGCCAGACGCCGTAACGCTCGATGAACGCGGCGTCGGCGAGCAGTTCGTGGCCTTTCCAGTGCGCATTGCCCTTGCAGCGCAGCAACAGGTAGCTGCGCAGCCGCGTCAGCACCGGCGTGGTCCACACCAGATGGCGGCCGACCAGCGACAGCAGGCTGTTCCAGTCGCGCCGCAGGTTGAAGCGACCGGCCTGCCGCAGCGTGAGTGTGAGCACGAAGTGCGAGCACAGCACGTCCATCACCGGCGCCTGCGACATGCCGGGCGACAGCAGATGACGGGGTTCCGCTGAACTTCTGATGAGAGAACCTCGGGTCATCTTGCGCAGCCTCGTCAGTGGGGGAAAACCGGTCGCAATGCGGGCGGGTCAGGCCATCTTCACCCAGGCGAGGTCTGGGGGCAAGCCCCTGCGGTATGGGCCGCCCTGGCTTCTAATGCAGCAGCACAGGTTGTTGCGCCAACACCGTGTAGCAGGCGATGTAGTCTTCCAGCGCTTCGGGGTCCTCGCCCTGGTCGACCAGCGCCTTAACGCCGCGCTGAAAGCTTTCGGCGACAGCGCCCTGCAAAAAAATCTCCTTGCGCGCATGCTTGTCGACGATTTCATAGCCGCCCGGGTCGGCGTGGGCGGGCATTGCCGACGCGTCGGTGGCCTTGTTCGTAGCCGCACCTTTATCCGCGCCCACATCGGCGATGGCTTCGGTGACAAAGTGCATGACGGCAAAACTGTCAGAGTTGTAGATCAGTTGCATCGGGTAGGTCCTCCAGATGCCAACAGGTGGGGGCTTCGGGGCCTGTTTCAAGCCAGGGCGACGGCAACGCCGCCCGGGGGCGATTTCAAGGCAGTGACATGCGGCGCAGCTCGAACTCCTGGCCCTCGCCGGTGGCGTGCACCAGCATCTGCACCTTCACCGGCAGGTGGTGCCGGGCCGGGTCGAGCCAGACGCGCACACGGGTGTCGTAGGGGCGGCGCGGCTCGCGCAGCAGCTGCACCGTGGCCAGGGTGATGGGTGAGTCGCCCGCGGTCAGTGTCAGCCCGGCGCGGTCGACCACCGTGAAAACCCACGGCTCCGGCGCGCCGCGCGTGCCCACCACCACCAGCGTTACCAGCGCGCCTGGCAGCGCCAGCTCGGGGTTGGCCTGCAGCACGGCACCCAGCTGCAACATCCAGCTGCTGCGGTCCTGCACGCCCGGTGTCAGTTCGAACTCGGTGCTCTGGGCGCTGAAGCTGATCTTCTGCGCTGCACGCTGGAAGTTGGTGGCGCGCACTTCGCGGCCACGCCGGAGTTCGGCATAACGCTCCGGCGCCAGGCCCGCAGCGTCGAAGCGGCCACTGCTGTTCCAGGCCGCCACCTGCATGCCAAGGGCCTGGGCCTGCAGCGTGAGCGCATAGCTGGCGTTGCCGCTGTCGGGCCGCCACTGCAACACGGCCTGCCCTACCACCAGGCCGCGTTTCAGCTCGAAAAGCAGCGTCGCCGGCGGTGCTGGCTGGGTGCGGTAGACCGGCGGTGGCGAGGCGGCTTTGCCTTCCGACGCGGCAGCCGGGGTCGTGTCGGCAAAGGCCGTGACCGTGGCCGATGCCGATGCCGACGTCGACGCTGGCGTGGCTGGTGCTGCAGCGGCCGACGCTGGCGCGGTTGGTTCCTGCATCAACTGCTCGAGGTTCGAGGCCCCTGCAGCAGCCACCGCGGCGGGCGTGTCGACGGGCGCTGGAGCTTCGGGTTCGGGGGGCATGCGGCTGCCTTGTCGGGCGGCCGCGGCGTCAGCGTCGAGCGCCAGGGGTGCTGGCGCTGCTGCGCTGGTTGCAGGCGGCTTCCGGGATGACGGTGCCGGTGCTGGCCTCGGCGCCAGGGTTGGTGCTGGCGCCGGTACCGGTGCCGGTGGGGTCGACGCGATCTGGCGCGCCGAGATCGGCGTGGCGTTGTCGGCCCGCACCGGCTTCGTTGCGGCCTCCAGTGATGCCCCCCGCGGCCACACAGCCAGCAACAACGCATGCAGCCCCAGCGCGGCGGCTGCGGCCAGCCCCAGCGTGCGCCAGGCAGGTTGCGCTGCGGAGCTGCCCCCACGCGTGGTCGCCCTTGCAGCGGGGTGGTGGGCGGCGCGCGCCGCGCCGGCTTCAGGGGATGTCACCGCACAATAGTGCCACCGCTTTAGAAGACCCGACGGGTCTGCCCCCTGACTGCCATGAAACTCGCCACCCTCAAGGACGGCTCGCGCGACGGCCAACTCGCCGTCGTCTCGCGCGACCTCAGCACCGCGCACTTCGCCACCGGCATCGCCACCACCTTGCAGCAGGTGCTGGACGACTGGAACTTCCGCTCGCCGCCGCTGGAAGACCTGTATGCCTCGCTCAACGGCGGCAAGGCGCGCCACGCCTTTGCCTTCGACGCGCGCCACTGCATGGCGCCTTTGCCGCGCGCCTACCAGTGGGCCGACGGCTCGGCCTATCTCAACCACGTGGAATTGGTGCGCCGCGCCCGCAACGCCGACATGCCGGCCACTTTCTACGAGGACCCGCTGATGTACCAGGGCGGCAGCGACGACTTCATCGGCCCCTGCGACGACGCGGTGTTTGCCAGCACCGACTGGGGCATCGACTTCGAGGCCGAAGTGGCCGTCATCACCGGCGACGTGGCCATGGGTGCAAGCCCCGACACGGCGCTGGACGGCGTGCGGCTGTTGATGCTGGTCAACGACTGGAGCCTGCGCAACCTGATCCCGGCCGAACTGGCCAAGGGTTTCGGCTTCCTGCAAAGCAAGCCGGCCACCGCGTTCGGACCGGTGGCGGTGACGCCCGATGAACTGGGCCCGGCGTGGCAGGCGGGCCGCGTGCACCTGAGTGTTGAAAACCGCTGGAACGGCCGCCGCATGGGCCTGTGCAATGCCGGGCCGGAGATGCTGTTTCACTTCGGACAGCTGATTTCGCATGTCGCCAAGACGCGCAACGTGCGTGCCGGTTCGGTGGTGGGCAGCGGCACCATCAGCAACAAGGACTGGGCCTGCGGCGTGTCGTGCATCGCCGAAACGCGAGCCATCGAGACCATCCAGGGCGGTGCACCGAAGACGGCTTTCATGCAGTTTGGCGACACCATCCGCATCGAGATGCTGGACGGCGCGGGTGCCAGCGTGTTCGGTGCCATCGAGCAGCGGGTGCGCTCGCTGCACGGCGATGCTGCCGACGCCGGCGCGCCGGCCATGGCACCCGGCTCCGAACCGGTGGCCGAGTGAGCGGCCGCGCTTGATGGACTTTCCGCCCTGGCTCAAGCACGGAACGGTCTGGCTGCTGCTGGGTGTGGGCCTGTTCCTGGGTGTTCAGGCCTGGCAGGCCCAGGAACGGGCCACCCGGTTCGTACTGTCGGCGGGCCAGCTCGAGCTCAGGCGCGCTGGCGACGGCCACTACCACTGGCCCGGTGAACTGGCCGGGCCTGGCGGCCGCCGCTCGGTGGAGTTTCTGGTCGACACCGGCGCCACCGGCACAGCCATACCGCTGGAGCTGGCGCGCGCACTGGGTTTGCCGCAAGTCGGCGTGGTGCAGTCCAACACCGCGGGCGGCAGGGTGCAGGGCCAGGTGGTGCTGGCCGACCTGGTGCTGGACGGTGGCGTTCGTGTGCAGCGGCTGCGCCTGACCGCACTGCCGGACTTGAGCGCGCCGCTGCTGGGCATGGACGTGCTGGGCCGTCTGCGCTGGGAACAAGGCCAGGGGGTGATGAAGATTCGCATGCCGTCGGCTGCTGATTGAGTGCTGCTGTTTGAGTACTGCTGATTGAGTGTTGCTGATTGAGTGCTGCCTGGCCGGCCGCCACGGTGCTGCGTCGAGCGCACAATGATCACGCGCAACATTGCCGCACACTCAAGGAGACCTCTGATGGCAGGTGCAACTGATCTGGCCCGCATGGTGCCTGGATTCGATTTCTTGCAAGGGCTGTTGAAGAACGCGGGCGCTGGTTTGCCCAACATGGGCCAGTGGGTGGCGCCCACGCTCGACCCCGAAGAGCTGGAAAAGCGCATTCAGGAGCTGAAGACGGTGCAGTTTTGGCTGGAACAGAACGCCCGGCTGCTGGCCACCACCATCCAGGCCATGGAGGTGCAGAAGATGACGCTGTCGACGCTGCAGACCATGAACCTGCCACTGGCCGACATCAGCAATGCGCTGCGGCTGAAGCCCTTTGACGGCGTCCCGGCAGCGCCGGCAAGGGCCGAGGTCGAGGCGCCTTCCCCTGCGCCTTCTCCTGCGTTTCCAGCGGCAAAGCCGGCAGCGGGCAAGGCCGCCAAGCGGTCGCACAGCGCGGCACCCGCCGCTGTTGACCCGCTGCAGTGGTGGGGCGCCTTGACGCAGCAGTTCACCGAGCTGGCCACCAAGGCCGTCAAGGACTCGGCGGCCGATGCCACCAAGAACCTGGCCGGCGCGATGGTCAAGCAGTCGATCGGTACCGCTTCCGGTGTGCTCAAGAAGGCCACCGGCCGGCCAGCCGCGGCGGCGCGCAAGCGTTGAAGGCGCGCGTCGACGCCGCGCGCTGACCCATGAGCGACACCCAGCCGTTCCTCGTCGGCCACGCCACGCACCCTGATTGGCGCGCGGCGCTGGCGCTGGCCTCGGCGCAGCTGCAGCCGGCGCTCATGGCATGCCAGCAGGCCGGGGTCGACATGAGCCTGGGTTTCGTCTACTTCACCGATCACTATGCAGCGCACGCGCAGGCCTTGGTGCAGGCCTTGCAGCAGCAGTGGCCGGGGTTGCACTGGGTGGGCTGCGTGGGTGTGGGCGTGGCCGCGCTGGGTGTCGAGTACATCGACGAGCCGGCGCTGGTGTTGATGCTGGCGCCCTTGCCGCGGTCTGCCTTCGAGGTTTTTTCAGGCGCGCGCAAGCTGCAGCGCATCGAACCCTTCAGCGCCTTGGTGCATGCCGACGGCTCGACCCCGGACATGGCCGAGCTGATTGCCGAGATGAGCGATCGCACCGCTTCGGGTTACCTCTTCGGAGGCCTGGCTTCGTCGCGCGGCGCCACCGTGCACGTCGCCGATGGCGCCTGGCAGGGCGGCCTTTCGGGTGTTGCCTTCACGAGCGACGTGGCACTGCTGTCGCGGGTGACGCAGGGCTGCCAGCCGCTGGCGGCCCCGCGGGTGGTGACGGCCTGCGAACGCAACATCGTGCTCGAACTCGACGGCCAGCCCGCGCTGCGGTGTCTGCTGCAGGACCTGGGGCTGGCGGGGCTGGACGACCCGCGGCAGGCCTTGCCGCGGCTGCGCGCCACGCTGGTGGGCCTGACCGACGAGACCGGCCGCGCGGCGGCTCTGGGCGGCCGGGGCGGCAGCCCCTTTGGCAGCGACACGCGGGTGCGCCACCTCATCGGCCTGGACCCGCCACGGCAGGCCGTGGCGGTGGCCGACCAGGTGCGCGTGGGCATGCGACTGGCTTTCTGCCAGCGTGACGTGCAGGCCGCGCGGCGCGACCTGGTGCGCATCTGCAGCGAGATCCGCGACGAGCTGGAATGGCCTGCGGAGATGACTCTGCAACCCGGCGGGGGGGTTGCCGCCGCGGTGGCCGCCGCGGTGCCCGGTGCACTGCCGGCCACCGCAGCGCGCTCGATCTGCGGCGCGCTGTACATCAGCTGCGCTGGCCGCGGCGGGCCGCACTTCGGCGGACCCTCGGCCGAATTGCAGATCGTGCAGCACGCGCTGGCCGGTGCCGGCGGACGCGAGGTGCCGCTGGTGGGCTTCTTTGCCAGTGGTGAAATTGCGCGCCACCACCTGTACGGCTACACCGGCGTGCTCACCGTGTTCACGGCCCTGGCGTGAAGTCGCTCGGCGCCAGGGCGCAGGGCCTGCGGCTGGAGCGCATGCGTTCCAGCCCGCTGTGGTCGGGTGGCGGTTTTCGCAACCGGGCGCCCATTCAGAGCGGGCCCAAGGGCATGCCCTGGCCGGCTGATTGACCGAACGACAGACGAACAGACGGCAAGCCCCAGCACCAGCGCCGGGCCCGGCGGCGCGCTGTGAAGCTGTGTAAATCCGCGCGGCTGCCGTCGGCGCTGCAGCCGGCTTTGGCGTTGAACAGCTCCAAACCTGATTGCTGGAGCTGCTGATGTCGAACCTGCTGCCCGACGCCCGGATGACCCGGCGCACCCTGGGCACGGCCCTTGTCCTGGCCGCTGCCGGTGCCTTGACGGCCTGCATCGTGGTGCCCGCGGGCCGCCGCTACGCGCCGCCGCCTGGCGCGGGCCCGCGCGGCGATACCTATGACGAAGACGATGTGGTGACGGTTGCGCCCCCGGCTCCGCAGGTCGACGTCTGGGTGGCCGCGCCGGGCCCTGGCTTCTTCTGGACGGAGGGCCACTGGGGCTGGCTCGGCGGCCGCCATGTGTGGGTCGGCGGTCGCTGGCAAGCGCAGCGCCCCGGCTGGCGCTGGGTGCCGTTTGCCTGGCAACGCCACCCGCGCGGCTGGCGCGCGGCGCCCGGGCGCTGGCAGCGGTATTGATTCCCCGCGCCCGCGCGGGTCACGGAGCGCGCGCCCGGCTTCGGCGCGATGTGAAAGCGCCAGCCGCTGCGTGGCTCGCGGATCAGATTTCGTCCGCCTCGATGGTCAGGCTGCGGCGGCGCACGCCCTGCCCGGCCACGCTGACGGTGATGCGCAGCGTCTGGCCGACCGGCACACTGCGGCTGAAGCGGTAGTCCAACCCGTCCCAGGCGCCAGGGTTGTGCGCCGCGGCACGGCGGCGCCACTGCTGCGTGCCGTTGGCCTGCACAGTCACCTGCAGCCAGGGCGACGCTGATTCGGCCGGCACGTTCACCGTCACCGCGCAGGCGATCTCGAAACGGCGCTCGCGCCGGGCCTCGGCCGGGATGCTCAGGGTGGCGGTGGCGGCGTCCGCGGCTTGCGTCGACCAGCGTTCCGGTGCGGGGGTGGCGGCGGCGGCAGTCGGGGATGCAGGTGCGGGGGAAGGTGCGGGGGAAGGTGCGGGGGAAGGTGCGGGTCCGGGGGATGAGGGTGCTGGGCGCGTCATGGGCGCATTGTCCAGCGCGGCAGGGCTGGGCTCAGTGCGCGCCTGGCGCCTTTGATGACGCGACCCACCCCGAAGCCGGCACGGGGGGCACCACGGCGCCTGTAGCGGCTCGCGGCCGCCATTGCACCGCTGGCGGTCCTTTCTGTCTTGACCCCTGTGGCCACACGGTTCGAAGCAGTGGGCCTGCCGGGCGACGTAAAGTCCGGGCCACGCCGCGCACCCTGCGGCCTGCAAGGATGTTTTGACCATGAACGCGCCAGCCGATGCCAGGGCCCTGGCCGCCCCGCAACCAACCGGCGCTGCCGGTGCCGTCACCGACCGTGCGGCCCGCCAGGCTGCCGTGGTGGCTGCCTTGTCCACCTTGTTGCCCGCGCACGCCTTGCTGTGGCATACCGAAGACACCGTGCCTTACGAATGCGACGGGCTCACCGCCTACCGCCAGCAGCCGCTGGTGGTGGCGCTGCCCGAAAACGAAGACCAGGTGGCTGCAGTGCTGAAGGCTTGCCACGCCTTGCAGGTGCCGGTGGTGGCGCGCGGCGCCGGCACCGGCCTCAGTGGTGGCGCCCTGCCCAACGCGCTGGGGGTCACGCTGAGCCTGGCCAAGTTCAACAAGATCGTGCTCATCGACAAGCTGGCCCGCACCGCCACCGTGCAGTGCGGCGTGCGCAACCTGGCCATCAGCGAAGCGGCAGCGCCGCACGGCCTGTACTACGCGCCCGACCCCAGCAGCCAGATCGCCTGCACCATCGGCGGCAACGTGGCCGAAAACTCGGGCGGTGTGCATTGCCTGAAATACGGCCTTACGCTGCACAACGTGCTGCGGGTGCGCGGCTACACGGTGCAGGGCGAGCCGGTGGAGTTCGGCTCCGAGGCGCTCGACACACCCGGCCTGGACCTGCTGCCGCTGGTGGTGGGCAGTGAAGGCATGCTCGCCGTCACCACCGAAGTCACGGTGCGGCTGGTGCCCAAGCCGCAGCTGGCGCGCTGCATCATGGCCAGCTTCGACGACATCCGCAAGGCGGGCGACGCAGTGGCTGCCGTCATCGCCGCCGGCATCATCCCCGCCGGTCTGGAGATGATGGACAAACCGATGACGGCGGCGGTCGAAGACTTCGTGCATGCCGGCTACGACCTCAGCGCTGCGGCCATCCTGCTGTGCGAAAGCGACGGCACACCAGAAGAAGTGGCTGAGGAGATCGGCCGCATGCTCGATGTGCTGTCGGGCGCCGGCGCTACGCGCATGGAAGTCAGCAAGGACGAGGCGCAGCGGCTGAAGTTCTGGAGCGGGCGCAAGAACGCCTTTCCGGCCAGCGGCCGCATCAGCCCCGACTACATGTGCATGGACAGCACCATCCCGCGCAAACGCCTGGCCGACATCCTGCTGGCCATCGCCGAGATGGAGGTGAAGTACGGTCTGAGGTGCTGCAACGTCTTCCATGCCGGTGACGGCAACCTGCACCCGTTGATCCTGTTCGACGCCAACGACGCCGACCAGATGCGCCGCTGCGAACTCTTCGGTGCCGACATCCTGGAAACCAGTGTCGCCATGGGCGGCACCGTGACGGGCGAACACGGCGTGGGCGTGGAAAAGCTCAGCAGCATGTGCGTGCAGTTCAGCACCGAAGAACGCGAACAGATGTTTGCGCTCAAGCGTGCCTTCGACCCGCTGGGCACGCTGAACCCCGGCAAGGTGATCCCCACGCTGCAGCGCTGTGCCGAGTACGGCCGCATGCACGTCAAGCGCGGTTGGCTGCCCTTTGCGGAACTGGAGCGGTTTTGAACGCCGACAGCACGCTGCAGTCGCTGCTCGACCAGGTGCAGCTCGCGCGCGCGCACAAGACGCCTCTGAACATCACCGCCGGCAGCACCAAGTCGTTCTACGGTGGCCCGGTGCAGGGCCAGGCGCTGGACGTGCGTGCGCTGCGCGGCATCAGCAGCTATGAACCCAGCGAGCTGGTGGTGACGGTGCGCGCCGGCACGCCGCTGCTGGAGCTGGAAGCGGTGCTGGCCGAGCAGGGCCAGTGCCTGCCGTTCGAGCCGCCGCGGTTTGGCGCCGAAAGCACCGTGGGCGGCATGGTGGCGGCCGGCCTGGCCGGGCCGGCCCGCGTGTCCGTGGGCGGTGTGCGCGACTACGTGCTGGGCGCCACGCTGCTCAGCGGCCGCGCCGAGTTGCTGCACTTTGGTGGCACGGTGATGAAGAACGTGGCGGGCTACGACGTCTCGCGTTCGCTGGCCGGCTCGCTGGGCGAACTGGGGGTGATCTGCGAGGTGTCGCTGAAGGTGCTGCCACGCCCGCCGGCCACGCTGACGGTGCGCCTGGAGGCCGACCAGGCCAGCGCGATACGCCGCGTCAACGAATGGGGCGGCCAGCCGCTGCCACTGAACGCCAGCGCCTGGTGGGACGGCATGCTGGTGCTGCGGCTGGCGGGTGCAGTCGCGGCGGTGCAGTCGGCGCGCGTGAAGATCGGCGGCGAGCTCATCGACGAACCGCTGGCGGGCACCTTCTGGACCGGGCTGCGCGACCAGCGCGACGAGTTCTTCCTGGGCGCGCACAAGGCCGTGCAGGCCGGAGCCACGCTGTGGCGGCTGTCGGTGCCGGCCACCACGCCGCCACTGAAGCTGTCGGGCGAGCAACTGCTGGAGTGGGGCGGTTCACAGCGCTGGTTGTGCACCAGCGCGCCTGCAGCCACGCTGCGCGACGTGGCCGCGTCGGCCGGCGGCCACGCGGTGATCTTCAGGGGTCAGGACAAGCGGGCGGGTGCCTTTGCGCCGCTGAAAGCCCCGCTGGACCGCATCCAGCGCGAGCTGAAGGCAGCCTTCGACCCCGACGGCATTTTCAATCTGGGCCGTCTGCTGCCGGTGCTGCAAGCGGCATGAGCGATGGTGCTGTTACCGTCGTCGACCGCATGCGCAAGGACATGCGCAAGGACATGCACAAGGACATGCGCAAGGACATGCGCGAGGGCACGTACGAGGACATGTACCAGGGCATGTACGAGGGCATGCGCGACAACATGCGCGACTACTACGCGCAGCGGGCGTCTTACTACGAAAGGGTGTACCACAAGCCCGAGCGCCAGCCAGATCTGCGCGCCATGGAGGCCTGGCTGCCCGGCGCCTTTGCCGGCCGCCATGTGCTGGAGGTGGCCTGCGGCACGGGTTGGTGGACGCCCCACGGCGCGCGCCACGCCGCCGGTTGGCTGGCCACCGACCTGACCCCGGAGACGATGGCGGTGGCACAAGCCAAGACCCTGCCGGCGTGTGTCCGCTTCGCGACCGTGGACGCCTACAGCTGGCACGGCCTGGCGCAACCGCCAGCACAACCGCTGGCACAACCGCTGGCGCAACCGCTGGCACAACCGCTTGTACAACCACCTGCAAAAGCCCAGGCCGAGCTGCCGACCCCGCCCGATACCCAGCCACGTGCAGTCCCAGGCCGCTTCACGGGAGCTTCGCCGGCTGCTGGTGGAGCCACGTGCCCCTGCAGCGTCTGCAGCAGTGGCTGGCCAGCCTGCATGCGCAGCTGGCGCCGGGCGCGCGCGTGGTGTTTCTCGACAACAGCTTCGTGCAGACCAGCAACCTGCCCATTACGCACAGCGACGCCCAGGGCAACACCTACCAGACGCGCACGCTGGACGACGGCAGCGTGCACGAAGTGTTGAAGAACTTTCCCACGCCGGCGCAGGCCAGCGCAGCCATCGGCCCCGATGTGCGCCAGGTGCAGTGGCTGCAGCACACCTACTACTGGGTGCTGTCGTATGAGCTGGTGTAGCGCATGGAACTCCTGAAGGGGCTGACGCTGCTGCTGCTGTGCCAGACCGCCGGCGAGTTGCTGTCGCGCGCTTTCGCACTGCCGCTGCCGGGCCCGGTGCTGGGCCTGCTGTTGATGCTGGTGCTGTTGCGCTGGCCGCTGGTGCAGCAGCCCGTGGAGGCCGCGGCCACGCCGCTTCTCGCGCATCTGTCGTTGCTGTTCGTGCCCGGCGGCGTGGGGGTGGTGGCGCACTTGGGGCTGATCAGCCAGTACGGCCTGCGCATGCTGCTGGTGCTGGTGCTGTCGACCTGGGTCGGTTTGCTCGTCACGGGGCTCGTGCTGAAGGCGATGTGGGGTCGTGACGACGCCGCTGGCGAAGCCGAAGGCGAGGGCGCGCCGGCATGACCGACTTCGTCAACCTGTGGGTCTATCTGTCGGCCACGCCGCTCTTTGGCCTCACCGCCACGCTCACGGTGTATGTGCTGGCAGCCACGCTCTCGGCATGGCTGCAACACCCGCCCTGGGCCAACCCCGTGTTGTGGTCGGTGCTGGCGCTGGCGCTGCTGTTGTGGTCCACCGGCACCGCTTACCCGGTCTACTTCTCGGGTGCGCAGTTCATCCACTTTCTGCTCGGCCCGGCGGTGGTTGCGCTGGCCTGGCCGCTGTGGCAGCGCCGCGCCCAGCTGCGCGCGCGGGCGCCGGCGCTGCTGGCGGCTGCGCTGTTGGGCGGCGCCACGGCCAGTGGCAGCGCCGTGGCGCTGGGCTGGGCTTTGGGGCTGCCGCTGGAGGTGCTGGCGTCGCTGGCGCCGAAGTCGGTGACGGCACCGGTAGCCATGGGCATTGCCACGCAACTGGGCGGCATACCCGCGCTGGCAGCGGCCTTCGCTGTGCTGACGGGCCTGGCGGGCGCCACCACGGCCAAGTTTCTGTTCGACCGCGCCGGAGTCACGCGCATGGCGCAGCGTGGTTTTGCGCTCGGCACGGCTGCCCACGGCATCGGCGCTGCCCGCGCGCTGCAGGTGCACCCCGATGCCGGGGCCTATGCAGCGCTGGCGTTGGGCCTGCAGGTGCTGTTGGCCGCCTTGCTGCTGCCACCGCTGGCGCGCCTGTTCTGAACCGCCCCACCTGAACTGCCGATCCTGAGTTGCCCTTCCTGAACTCCCCATCCTGACTTTCTCAGCAACCTGTCTGCATGCAAACCCAACTCGCCCCTGAATTCCAAGGCACCCGCGACGGCCAGGCGGCCGAGGCCAGCATGCGCAAGTGCGTGCACTGCGGGATTTGCAACGCCACCTGTCCCACCTACCAGCTGATGGGTGACGAACTCGACGGCCCGCGCGGCCGCATCTACCTGATGAAGCAGGTGCTGGAAGGCGCACCCGTCACGCGCAGCACCCAGCAGCACCTGGACCGCTGCCTGACCTGCCGCAACTGCGAAACCACCTGCCCCAGCGGGGTGGAGTACGGCGAGCTGGTGGACATCGGCCGCCAGCTCGTGGACGAGCGCGTGCAGCGCCCGGCTGGCGAAAGGGCGGTGCGCTGGCTGCTGAAGGAAGGCCTGACCTCGCCGCTGTTCGGCCCAGCCATGAAACTGGGCCAGCTGGTGCGGCCGCTGCTGCCGCCCAGCCTGAAGCACAAAGTGCCGGCGCCCGGCGGCGCGCGCGCTCACCAGTGGCCCACGCGCGAACATCCGCGCAAGGTGCTGATGCTGCTGGGCTGCGTGCAACCCGCGATGATGCCCGGCATCAACAGCGCCACCGCACGCGTGCTCGACGCCGCCGGCATCCAGAGCCTGGTGGCCGACGGTGCCGGCTGCTGCGGCGCCATCCGCACGCACCTGAACGACCACGAAGGCGGCCTGGCCGACATGCGCCGCAACATCGACGCCTGGTGGCCGCTGGTGGCCGGCCTGACGCCGCGTGGCGCGGTGGAGGCCATCGTGATGAACGCCAGCGGCTGCGGCGTGGCGGTGAAGGACTATGGCCGCGCGCTGGCGCACGACGACGCCTATGCCGAAAAGGCCGCCAGGGTGAGTGCCTTGACGCGCGACATCAGCGAGCTGCTGCCCGACATCACACCCACGCTGAAGCAGCGCATGCGCAAGGACTTGGCACCGGGCGTGCCACGCCGGCTGGCGTTTCACCCGCCGTGCACGCTGCAGCACGGCCAGCAGCTGCGCGGCGGTGTTGAAACGCACCTGCGTGAACTGGGCTTCGAGGTCAGCCTGGCCGGCAGCGAAAGCCATCTGTGTTGCGGCTCGGCCGGCACCTACAGCGTGCTGCAGCCCGAGCTGGCCTACCAGCTGCGCGACCGCAAGCTCGGCCACCTGGAGCCGTTGGCCGCGCAAGCCATCATCAGCGCCAACATCGGCTGCATCCAGCACCTGCAAAGCGGCACCACCACGCCGGTGCGGCACTGGGTGGAAGTGCTGGACGAAGCGCTGGCCTGAGGATCCCGGGCCCCTGTCGGCATTCGGCGTTCGCGGAGAAACGGGTCACCGTTCGCACAGCACTGCGCTCACTCCCTCTCCCTCCCAGGGAGAGGGAGCAAAGGCAGGTCGGCTGCGGTTAGAAGGCTTGTTTCTCATGAGCATTCCAGGCCCCTGGCGGCGCCCGGCGTTCGCGGAGAAAAAAAGGGCGCCACGGTTGGGCCTTTGCTCCCTCTCCCTTCCAGGGAGAGGGTTGGGGGCGAGGCGGGGGTTTCGAGCCGCATGCGGCGAGCCCGCTAAGCGATGCCGGCATGCGCACTGCAAGTGAGGGTGCAATGCCGGCAAAACAACGACTGGGAAGTTTTGTTTCTTGAGAGTCTTTCGACCCTTCGCCCATTCGGCCAGCGCCAGCGCGGCCGCGTCAGTACTTCAACCAGGTGCCCTTCACCTTGGACTGCGAGACGCCGGCTTTGGTGTAGTCGCAGACCCCGTCCGGGAAGACGTTCGCCAGCCGGATCTTCTCGGCACCCGTCAGCGCCACCGGCAGGTAATCGGCTTCGTCGATGGCTTTGAGCTGGCACTTTACGACGTCGTCGGTGATCGGCGATCCGGCGACCACGCGCGGGGGCAGCGTGCGCGGGTACAGGCCGTTGCAGACGCCGGCACCCGACAGCGTGGCGGTTTCCTTGGTTTGCTTGGCGTCAGCCACGCCCCAGCACGAGTCGACCGCTTCAGCCGGTTTGAGCCGCGCGATCTTCTCGGTCGACAGCGCCGCCGGGTCGGCGACGATGGCGTCGAGCCACTGCGTCATCAGCGTCAGCCGGTTCCGAAAGACCTCGCCGGTCAGCGCGGTCAGCACCGCCTGTTGTGCGGCGCCCAGCCCGAGTAACGGCGCCAGCGCGGGGTTGGGCAGCAGCCAGATCACCTGGTTGTCGCTGCGTCCGTTGGCCTTCTGCAGTTGCTCGCGGATCTTGATGTCGTTGTAGATCGTGTGAATGTCGCTGCCCGGCTCGGCATAGGCGCGCAGGTGCAGGATGGGCACCGACGCCAGCCCGCCACTGCCGGAATTGATGCGGCCGGTCTCGTAGCCGAGCTTCAGCGCTTCGGTGGTGGCCGACGTGCGTCGCGTGACGATGTTGCCGTCGATGTCGAAACCGCCGACGCCTGCGTTGACATCGAGGAACTGCGCTGCCGTGATCGTCCGGGCCTTCAGCGCGCCCAGCCCGTACTGGATGCCGACGTTGTCCAGCGGCCGCCGCGCGGCGCCGGTGAAGCCGTCGCGCCCCATGCTGTTGACGTTGATGTCGTAAACGGTGCAGCGCGCGCCGGTGGGGTTGGTGATCGGGTGGTAGACCTTGCTCTGATCGAGCAGGCCGCAGGGCGGATTGATCGAGCCGCTGGTGGCCAACACGGCGTCGCCGTTGCCGGCGTCCCAGGCGGCGCAGGTGCCCTTGGTGTGGCCTTCAAAGGCCTTGCGTGTCGCGTCGCTGGCCGGGTTGGCGATGAAGTAGCGGTTCAGCAAGCGGCAGTCCGAGACCGCCAGCGCGGTGCTGAACACATCGGGGAAGGCCGCGTCGGGCATGATGCCGTCGAGCAGGCCGGGATAGTTCTGCGCGATCTGCATCTGCTGGATGGCGCCGCCCGAACCGCCCATGCCGACGAACCAGCGCGGCACGCCATAGGTCTTGGTCAGGTGCTCACGCACCATCATCACCGTCTCGGCCGACAGCACATCATCGACGTTGACCCGGTTGATGTTCAGCGTCGAGACGACGTAGGCAAAGCCGCGCTTGAGCGCCTCGAAGTTCTGCACGTCGGTGTTGCGCACCGCGTCGGTGACGCTGTTGGAGCCCTGGTTGTACTGGGCCGCCGTCGATTCGCCGAAGCGGAACACGACGCGGTTGTTCCAGCCGGTGGCGTTGAGAACCCCGGCGGCCTGGGGGTCGTCGAGCACCGCGATGCGCACGATCGACCGGTTGATGGTGGCCGACTCGACGCGAACGATGAAGGGCACGGTCTTGGCATCCGTCGTCGTTGTCGTTGCGACATCGGCCGGGCGGGCACCGAGCGGGTCGAGCAGCGCCTTGCGCGCGCCGTCGGCCGTGAAGTAGAACCAGTCGTAGCGCGTGGCAGCCGAGCAGTTGGCATCCAGCGGCGCACCCAGCCCCGACTGTTCGGTGCGGCACTCGAAGGGTGTCTTTTGCGGACCCGAGAAGACCGGGCCCGTGCGTGGATGGTTCTTCACGCTCAGCTCGCCATGGCCCTTGTTGCCCGCGGCGCTGGCGACGAGCTTGTTGTCACCCAGCGTGAGGCCGGTGACCAGTCCGCGCAGCCGCTTGCCGTCGGCGCTGGGGACCAGCATCGTGGTGACGTCGGTGCTGTTGGCCGTCAGCTTGATCTCGGCGGCCGTCAGCCCGGCGGGCACCGGGATCTCGACCAATGCGCTGTTGCCCGTGATGGTGTCGGGCCGGCTCGACAACACGTTGACGCTGAGCACCGCCGGCGGAGCGATGACGACAGGCGGCTCGGGAACGTCGTCATTACCGCCGCAAGCCACCAGCACCAGCGCAGCCCCGAGCACGGCGGGCAGGTGTCGAACTTGCAGGAAGGCCTTGCTCATCAGGGACCGCATGGTCTCGTCTCCTTTGTTGGTTATTCCCTGAATGGTGAATGAGGCCAGGCAGGGCTGCCAGAGGCTTTGCCCATCTGGGCCATCGGCCTTGATGGGCTGTGCGTGCTGGCGCGGGATCCACCCCGGGCGCCGGTCCGCGACCACTGGTGCGAAATTCATTATCCCGTGCGGCGCCAGGATGGCCGCCACGGGACGGTGTCGACAAATCGCAACGCTTGGCGGTACGGACGGGCATGGCTGCGTAAAGCGCCGGTAAAGCCTCGGCAAAGCCCAGCCCAAACCTTCCTGCGCTGGCGGCCAAGGGGGCCCGCGCTGTGACAATGCCGCGCATGCATTTGCCAGCCCAACCCTGCCCACGCGCAAACGCGTTTTTCGCACCCGCGCTTTTCGCAACCGCGCTTTTTGCACCCGTGCTCGTTGCACCCGCGCTGCTGTTGGCGGCTTGTGCTGCCGCGGCGCAAACCCCGGCCGCTGTTGCTGCTGCAGCGTCGGCGCCTGCGGCAACCACGGTGCCTGCTGCGCCAGCAGCCAACCCAGCTGCGGCAGCCGCACCGGCTGCATCACAGCGGCCAGCGGCTGCACCCCGTGCGGCTGACCCGGGCCAGCCGGCCGGCGCCACACAGAAGATCGAGATCACCGGCGGCCGCCTGTCCGACACCGAAGAGCGCCGCCGCGCCACCGCCAGCAAGATCGTCATCGGGCGTGAAGAGATCGACAAGTTCGGCGACGCCACCGTGGGCGAGGTGCTGCGCCGCCTGCCCGGTGTCACCACCCCCGGCGCACCCGGCCGCGGCGGGCCGCCGCGCCTGCGCGGGCTGGGCGGTGGCTTCACGCAGCTGTTGATCGACGGCCAGCGCATGCCGCCCGGCTTCAGCCTCGAAAGCCTGACGCCGGAGCAGGTGGAGCGCATCGAGATCCTGCGTGCGCCAACCGCCGAGACCGGCGCACGTGCCATCGCCGGCACCATCAACATCATCACGCGCGAAGGCTTCAAGGTGCGGCTGAACGACCTGCGGCTGGGCACCGGTCATGAGAACGGGCAGTTTTCGCCCGGCATCAACTGGAGCCACAACGACAGCAGCGGGCCGCTGACCTACACCCTCAACGCCAGCCTGTTCAGGCCGCGCCGCGAGAGCACCAGTGCCAGCCACACGGTGGTTGAAGACGTGGCGACCGGTGCGGTGGTGGAAGACCGCAGCGGACAGTCGCATTCGATGGAAAAACGCGTCGGCGCCAATCTCTCCGGGCGGCTGCTGTGGCGCCTGAACGAACAGGGCGATTCGCTGTCGCTGATGCCCTCGATCTTTCGCACCGAAGCGCACAGCGACAGTGACTTCAGCCTGATTCAGAACCTGCCGCCACGGCCGACGACGCCGCTGTTCTACGACACCGGCACCACGGTGACCGACAGCCGCTTCACCAACGGCCGGCTCGGGCTGGCCTACCGGCAGCGGCTGGGCGGCGTGCGGCTGGAAATGAACGGCAACGGCGGCCTGTGGGAGTCGCGCAACGACACGCTGCGCACCGAATACCGCACGGCCACCGGCAGCAGCCCCTGGCGCACGTTCACCGACCAGGCGACCACCAGCGAGCAGTCGCTGAACCTGACCCTGAAAGCCAGCGGCGTGGCCGGTGGTGGCAGCGAAGCGCAACCGGCCGCCGACCACGCGCTCGTCACCGGCGCCGAGATCGAGGCCGTGAACCGCGACGAGACGCGCATCTCGGTGCCCAACCTGGCCGACTTCGGCGACAACCTCAAAGCCAGCACGCTGCGCCTGGCGGCTTACGCGCAGGATGAGTGGCAGCTGAACCCCAGCTGGGGCCTGCACGCCGGCCTGCGCTGGGAGGGCATCAACACCCGTGGCGACAGTGGCCAGGGCGAACGCCCGAGCAACCGCAGCAGCGTCTGGACGCCGCTGCTGCACGCCGTCTACAAGCCCGACCCGAAGAGCCGCGACCAGGTGCGCATCAGCCTGACGCGCAGCTACCGCAGCCCGCCGCTGGGCGCGCTGATCGCGCGTCCCACCATCAACCGCGAGTTTCCGATCTGTGCGCCGCCTGCGCCCGTCACGCCGGCCTGCGGAAACCGCGAAACCTACCCCGACAGCGCCGGCAACCCCGAGCTCAAGCCCGAGCTCGCCACCGGCATCGACATTGCGCTGGAACGCTACCTCGGCGGCGGTGGCGTGCTCAGCGCCAACCTGTTTCACCGCAACATCAGCAACGTGATACGAGGCCAGGTAAGGCTGGAAGATGGCGTGCCCTGGAGCAGCTACCCGCGCTGGGTGCGCCGCCAGCGCAACATCGGCGACGCCACCACCACCGGCATCGAACTGGAAGCCAAGTTCCGGCTTGACCAGCTGATCACCGGCGCGCCCGGCGTTGAGATGCGCAGCAACCTGAGCCTCTACAACAGCCGTGTGAAAAGCGTGCCCGGCCCCGACAACCGGCTGGACCAGCAGGCCAAGGCCACCGGCAACCTGGGTGCCGACTACCGGCTGCGCGGCCTGCCGTTCACGCTGGGCGGCAACGTCAACTGGGTGCCGGGCTACACCACGCGGCTGGACGACGACCAGACCACCAGCGTCACCACCAAGCGCGTGTGGGACGTCTACACGCTGTGGACCATCAGCCCCACGATGGGCCTGCGGCTGCTGGGCAGCAACCTGGACCCTCGGCAGTACATCACCACCGGCGTCAACGGGTCCACCAACGTCGACAGCAAGGCGCTGGAGCGCACCACGTCGCAAAGCTTCAGCAACAGCTACACCAACTGGCAGCTGCGCCTGGAGCTGAAGCTGTAGGCAAGGCCGGCGCCGGCACGCGCAGCCACGGCACCACGGGCTTTGAAAAGTTCTACAGGGCAAGCCGTGCAGCATGGGCTGCGGACGGCGCCGCGTTTGAAATGTTGACGGGGATTACACACGCCATGCACACGGTATTCGTCTTCGGCTCGTTGAAGCAGGGCTTCTGCAACTTCCACTACAACCGCGGCGTACGCGTGGGTGGCGGCTTCGTCACCGTGGATCGTTTCTCGCTGTACATCATCGGCCCGGAAAACCTGCCCTGGCTGGTGAGCGAGGCCACGCCGGGCGAGGGCCATGCAGTGGTAGGCCAACTGTTCGAAGTGGACGACGCCACGCTGGCCCGCATGGACCGGCTGGAACGTGTGGACGAGCCCCTGTGGTACAGCCGGCGGGCCGTCGCCGTGCGCCCCGCCGCGGGCGGCGCAGAGCGTACCGCCTGGGTGTACCTGGGCAACCGCGAGCGCATGGCGCTGGAGCCGGCACATGTGGGCCCGGTGCCTGAATACACCCCGGAGCTTGCGGCTGCTTTCCCTCTCGTGCCCGACCCTTGACGACGGCGCGCAGCAGCGCGCCGCCTGCGCCTGCTAGGGATGCCCCGGCTGGCAGTTGCAGCCCGCATGGTCACACTGCGGTTCTCTCAGCACCCACTGCAACTCATGACCCTGTCCCGCCGCCATTTCATTGCCTGCACTTCACTCGCCGGCTGGTTCACCCCTTCGCTGTCAAACGCGCAAAGTGGCTGGCCCACGAAGGCGGTGCGCATCGTCGTGCCTTTTGCCGCCAGCGGCACCACCGACATCCTGGCGCGCTCGCTGGCGCCCGAGCTGCAGCGCGTCTTCGGACAGCCTTTCGTGGTCGACAACAAGCCAGGTGCGGGTGGCAACAGCGGCAGTGCCGAAGTGGCCAAGGCCGCTGCTGACGGCTACACGTTGCTGATGGGCACGGTGGGCACCCATGCCATCAACCCGAGCCTGTATCCGAAGATGCCCTACGACGCGGTGAAAGACTTCGCACCCGTCACGCTGGTGGCCGGTGTGCCCAACGTGCTGGTGATGAACCCCGGCGCCGCGCAGCGCCTGGGCGTGACCGACGTGCAGAGTTTCATCAGGGCGCTGAAGGCCAACCCCGGCAAGTTGAACATGGCCAGCTCGGGCAACGGCACCAGCATCCACCTGGCCGGCGAGTTGTTCAAGAGCATGACCGGCACCTTCATGGTCCACCTGCCCTACCGCGGCAGCGGCCCGGCGCTGATCGACCTGATGGCCGGCAACGTGGATGTCATGTTCGACAACCTGCCCAGCGCCATGCCGCACATCAAGAGCGGCCGTCTGAAGGCCCTGGCCGTGACGAGCGCGACACGTTCAGGCGCCCTGCCTGAACTGCCGACGGTGGAACAGGCCGGCGGTGCGGCGTTGAAGGGTTACGAGGCCAGCTCTTGGTTCGGGCTGTTGGCACCCGCCGGCACGTCGGCCGACATCGTCGCCCGCGTGCAGCAAGAGACCGCCAAGGCGCTGGGCACGGCAGCGATGAAAGAGCGCTTGCTGGCGCAAGGCGCCATACCCAGCGGCAACACACCGGCCGAATTCGCGCGCTTCATCGAAGCCGAGACGAAGAAGTGGGCCAACGTGGTGAAAGCCTCGGGCGCCAAGGTCGACTGACACAGCGGCGGGCGACGCGAGCAGGATCCGGTCGCCGATCCTGCTTGTGGATCCTGCTTGTGGATCCTGCTTGTCGGATCCTACTTTTCGGATCCTGCTGGACCCGCTCTGCCGCCCGAGCCGCAGACACGTCAGCGCGCCGAGGCACGCGCCCGGGACAGGCCCGGGCAGCCTGGCTTTTTAAGCGGCGGCCTTCTTGACGGCCTTCTTGACGGCCTACTTCGCGGCCTTCTTCGCGGGCGCCTTGGCGACGACCTTGGCAGCCGGCTTTGCCGCGGCCTTCACAGCGGTCTTTGCAACCGGCTTGGCAAGCTTCTTGGCGGGCGCTTTGGCGGCAGGCTTGGCCGCCGGCTTCTTGGCCGCAGCCTTCGGTGCAGCGGCGGGCTTGAGCTTGGCGCTGGCGGACTTCTTCATCACGGCGGCTTCTTTTTCAAGCGCCTTCTTCAGGGCCTTGGCCTTGCGCTCAGCGGCGACTTGCAGTTTGGCCATTTCCTTGCTGGCGCTGCGCTGCGCGGCTTGCAGCTTCTTCTCTGCGGACAGCACCGACTTGCGCGCGGCTGCGCCAGCCTTGGCCAATTGCGCTTCGGCCTTTTTCAGTTGCGACTGAGCAGCTTTCACCAGACCGCTGATGCCGCGCTGCGCGTCGTCGCGCTTCTTCATCGCACCCTTCTTGACCGTGCCCAGGCGGGTGGCCATGGCTTCACCCACGGCGCTGAACTTGTGCGAAACGGCGGTGCCGACTTCTTTCGCGGCGGTGCTGAGATGGTCTGTCGCCTGAGCGAATTCAGAGGTTTGCTTTGTCTTGCGCGTGGCCATGCTGGCTCCTTGTGGTTGATAGCAGCCACGCATCATCGCCGCGTTAGGGCCATTCCTCGTCCGCGACTGCATCAATGCACCTCAAGGCAGCAGCAAAATGCAGCCAACTCGCAACACATGGACCCCGATGGCGGCTGCGCAGGCCGCGTGCGCGCCTTCAGCGCTGGCCCGCCTGGCGCGACACCGCAAGCCTTTCGCCCAACAATCCACGCGGCCGCAGTACCAGCATCAGTGCGATCAGCACGCCGATCATCACCACCTGCAAGGCCGCGCCACGCGCCTGCTCGGACTGCGGAATCCAGACCCTCATCAGGCTGCCGGCGCCGGCCCAGAAAGCCCACACCACGTAGGCTCCCAATACCGCGCCGCGGTTGTTGCCCGAGCCGCCGACGATGAGCATGGCCCACAACTGGAAGGTCAGGATGGGCAAGAAATCTTCGGGTGCGATGTAGCCCACGAAGTGCGCCTGCATGGCGCCGCCCAGGCCCATCAACATGCTGCCCAGCACGAAGGCCTGCAGCTTCAACGCAAAAGGCGACTTGCCCAGCGAGGCTGCCGCGGTTTCGTCTTCACGGATGCCACGCAACGCGCGGCCCCAGGGGCTTTGCACCAGGCGCTGCAGCGCGGCGTAGACAGCCCACAGCACCAGCAGCGCCAGCACCAGATAGGCCAGCGTCCACGCCGTGCCGGTGCCCAGCCAGCCCTGCAGCGGCTTGGGGATGAACTGCACGCCGAAGGGCCCGCCGGTCAGCTTCTGCGCGTTCAGCGCCGTGAGCTGGATGACCACCGCAATGCCGAAGGTGGTGATGGCCAGGTAGTCGTCACGCAGCCGCAGCGTCAGCAACCCCACCAGCGCACCGGCGGCGCCTGAAACCACCATCGCCGCCAGCCAGCCCAGCGCCACCGGCCAGCCGAAGCCGCCCAGCCGCTCGGGGGTGGGCGGCGTGGTGAGCAGCGCCGAGGTATAGGCGCCGATGGCCACGAAGCCGGCCACGCCGACGTTGAACAAACCCGTGAAACCCCACTGCAGATTCAAGCCCAGCACGATGATGGCAAACACCGTGGCGAACACCAGGAAGAAGCTGCCGTACGACAGCACGCCGGTGAAGTCCATCTTCAGGCCCTGGCGCCGAACAGTCCGCTCGGGCGCACCAGCAGCATCGCGATCAGCACCACGAAGGCGGCCGCCGCGCGCCACTCGGCGCCCACCCAGGCGACCGCCGCGCTTTCGGCCAGCCCCACCACCAGGCCGCCCACCACCGCCCCCCACACCGAGCCGATGCCGCCCAGCACCACGGCGGCAAACAGCGGCAGCAGCAAGTCCAGCCCCAACGTAGGCCGCAACTGCACGGTGAGGCCGGCGAACACCCCCGCCAGCGCGGCGAGCACGCCGCCCAGCAGCCAGGTGGTGCGCAACATGCGTTCGGGGTCGATGCCGGCCACACGCGCCAGTTGCGGGTTGTCGGCCGTGGCACGCATCGCGCGGCCCAGCGTGCTGTGCTTCAGGAACAGGTGCAGCGCCACCACGGTGGCGGCGGTGAGGCCGATGACGAACAGCTGGTCGGGCGTGATTCGCAGGCCGCCGGCCACCGACCTCGGCAGCAACGCCCAGGCGATCTGCAGATCCTGCGAGTAGTAGCGCGGCACGCCGCCGTAAAAGAACAGCAGCAGGTTGCGCAGCGCCAGCGCGGCGCCGAAGCTGGCAATCACCAGCGTGATGCTGCCCTGCAGGCGCAGCCGCTTGAACAGCAGCGTGTCGAGCGCCAGCGCCATCAGCGCCGTCAGCACCGCAGCGCCGGCCAGCGCCAACAGCAGCGGCCAGCCAAAGCTGAAGGGCGCGATGGCGCGCGGCGAATCGGCCCAGCCGATGGCAGCGAACACCGCCAGCGCCGACAGCGCGAGGTACGAGCCCCAGGCCAGAAGCTCGCCATGGCCGAAGTTGGAAAAGCGCAGGATCGAAAACGTCAGCGTCAGGCCGATGGCGCCCAGCGCGATGATGGAACCGATGATCAAGCCGTCGGCCAGGATTTGCAGCATGTCAGTGGGTGCCGTCAGTTCACGTCGTCAGTGCACGCCGTCTGTGCGTGTTGTCTGCGGACGTTGTCTGTGGGCGTTGTCCATGGGCGCTCTGGTTGTGGGCGGTGTTCATAGGCACTGTTC
Organism: Burkholderiales bacterium; assembly: GCA_038328935.1. Lineage (GTDB taxonomy): Bacteria > Pseudomonadota > Gammaproteobacteria > Burkholderiales > Burkholderiaceae_C > Rubrivivax. Next base: position 3,332 of record JBBQMM010000001.1, on the reverse strand, counting down.
ATAGGCACTGTTTATGGGCGGTGTTCATGGGCACTGTTCATGGGCGCGGTTCATAGGCGCTGTTCATGGGCGGTGTTCATGGGCGCTGTTCGTGCGCACGGTCAGTGGTCGCGTCGGCACCGTGCCGGCCCAGGTACAGCTGCGCCAGCCGCGGGTCTTGCGCCAGGCCAGCGGCAGGGGCCACCAGGCGCTCGCGCCCTTCAACCAGCACCACGGCGCGGTCGGCCAGTGCCAGCGCTGCTTTCACGTTCTGTTCCACCAGCAACAGCGTCACGCCGCTGGCGCGAACCTCGGCCAGCTTGTCGAACACCTGCGCCACCAGCTTCGGGCTCAGGCCCGCCGAGGGCTCGTCCAGCATCAGCACCTGCGGCCTGGCAATCAGCGCGCGCGCTACCGCCAGCATCTGGCGCTGGCCCCCTGAAAGCCGACCGGCCGGCAGCGTGCGCTGGCGCAGCAGGTCGGGGAACATGGCGTAAACGGGCGCCAGGCGCTCGGCGCGGTGGTGACGTGTCACGCCTTTCATCAGCGCCGCGGCGAGCTCCAGGTTCTCGGCCACCGTCAACCCGGCAAACACGTTTTCGGTCTGCGGCACGAAGGCCAGGCCGCGGTGCACCAACTCGTGCGCGGGCACCGCCGTGATGTCCTGCAAACCGGCGCCGCCCGCCAGCTGCACGCGGCCGCCGCTGATGGGCACCAGCCCCGCCACCGCCTTCACCAGCGTGGACTTGCCGGCGCCGTTGGGGCCCAGGATGGCGACGATCTCGCCGCGCGCCACCGAGAGCGACGCGCCGCGCACGATCAGCAGGCCCGGCTCGTAGCCGGCCTGCAGCGCGTCTATCTGCAAGGCCGCCGTCGCGCCGTGCGCCGTCACGCAGCAGTGCCCAGGTAGGCTTCGACCACACGCGGGTCGCTCAGCACCGTGCCCGCGTCGCCCTGGGCCAGCATCTGCCCCTGCGCCATCACCATCACCGGGTGGCACAGGTGCGACACCAGCTCCATGTTGTGTTCAATGATCAGAAAGCTGACGCCCTGCGCGTTGAGCGCCTCGATGCGCCCGACGATGAGCGCCAGCAGCGCCGGGTTGACGCCGGCTGCAGGTTCGTCCAGCAGCACCAGCTGCGGCTGCGCCACCATCACGCGCGCCAGTTCCAGCAGCTTGCGCTGGCCGCCGGACAACACCCGGGCCGGCTCGTGCGCCAGTTTGGCCAGGCCCACGAAGTCCAGCCAATGCAGCGCTGCTGCGCGCGTTTGCACCTCTTGCGCGGCCACGGCCTGCGGCCGCAACCAGTTGGTCCAGAAACGTTCACCCAGCTGGGCGCGCGGGGCGAGCATCACGTTTTCCAGCACGCTCATGGCCGCGAAGGGGCGCGGGATCTGGAAGGTGCGCGCCATGCCGGCGGCGAAGACGCGTTCGGGGCCGGCGCCGGTGATGTCGCTGCCATCCAGCTCGACGCGGCCGCTGCTGGGCTTCAGCGCCCCCGTCAGGCAATTGAAGAGCGTCGTCTTGCCTGCGCCATTGGGCCCTATGAGGCCGGTGATGCTGCCGCGCTGCAGCGCAAATGAGATGCCGTCCACGGCCCTGTGGCCGCCGAAGGCTTTGGTAACCTCTGCGGCCTTCAGCAGGGTGCTTGACGGTTCGACAGCGCTGGCAACGGACATGTGCTGGCGAGGATAGCGGATGAGCAACACGCGGATGCAGGGTGGGGATGCAAGACAGGACGCCAGACAGGACGCCAGACAGCATGCAAGACACAGTTCACGACACGGCGCACGATGCGTCGCATGACGACCGGCACGACGACGGCTTCGAGCTCTACGACCTGCGTGTGGAGGTGGTGGTGCCGCCGGCACGAGCGGGCGAACGCATCCTGTGCAACGCCCAGGTGGGCGACTGCTTCGAGGTGCGCGGCGAGCTGCTGCACTTTCCGCCCGGCCAGGCTTTCTCGATGTATTCGCTGGCCGCACTGCTGCCGCTGCTGCCCGCCAAGCAGCGCCCGACGCACGCCAACGACTGGATGAGCAGCGACGCCGAGGTGGCCTGCCCCGACCCCCACTGCCCGACGCGCTTTCGCATCACGCGGCTGGGTCTGCGACGCTTCAGCCACGCGCAGACCACGGCCGTGCCGCTGCCGGCATCGAGCCCACGATGACCGCCATCGAAACCACAGCACTCGCGCCGGGCTACCGCATCGCGCGCATCATCCGCGGCGGCTGGCAGCTGGCGGGCGACCACGGCGCGGTGGACCGCGAGCGCGCCATCGACGAGATCGGCGCCTTTGTCGACGCCGGCCTGAACACGGTGGACGGCGCCGACATCTACGCCGGCGTGGAAGAGCTTTATGGCGCCTTCAACGCGCGCCAACGGGCGCAAGGCTTGCCTGCGCTGCAGGTGCACACCAAGTGCGTGCCCGACTTCGACGATCTGGCGCGGGTCGACGAAGCCTACATCCGCGCAACAGTGATGCGCTCGTTGCAGCGGCTGCAGACCGACCGGCTGGACCTGGTGCAATTCCACTGGTGGAATTACGAAGTGCCGGGCTGCGTGGCCGCCGCGCAGGTGCTCGCCACCTTGCAGCGCGAGGGCCTGATCGCCCAGCTGGGCGGCACCAATTTCGACACCCCACACACCGCGGCGATGCTGGACGCCGGCGTGCCGCTGGTCAGCATGCAGGTGCAGTACTCGCTGCTGGACCGCCGGCCGGCCCATCGACTGGTGGCGCTGGGCCAACAGCGCGGTGTGCAGCTGCTGTGTTACGGCACGCTGGCCGGTGGTTTCTTCAGCGAGCGCTGGCTGGGCGCGGCCGAGCCCGGGGCTGAGCTGACGAACCGCTCGCTGATCAAATACAAGCTGGTGATCGACGACTTCGGTGGCTGGGCAGCCTTTCAGCAGCTGCTGCGCGTGTTGCAGGCCATCGGCCAACGCCACGGGGTTGGCATTGCCACGGTGGCCACACGCTGGGTGCTGGACCAGCCGGGTGTCGCCGCCGCCATCATCGGCGCGCGCTATGCCGACCACCTGCGCGACACCCTGGCCGTGTTTGCGCTGAAGCTGGAGGCCCAGGATCACGCGCTGCTGGCGCCACTGCTCGCCACACACCCCGGACTGCAAGGCGACACCTATGCCCTGGAACGTGACAAGGGCGGCCGGCACGGACGCATCATGAAGTACAACCTGAATAGGGCTTGATGGTCTTCTTCGCCGCCGCTCCTCGGGCGGGAGAGTCGGGATGGGAGACCGTCCTGCTCCCTCTCCCTTGCAGGGAGAGGAGACCGTCCAACTCCCTCTCCCTTGCAGGGTGAGGGTTGGGGGCGAAGCGGGGGTTTCGAGCCGC